>JAKANX010000020.1 GCA_021823425.1 Microcaldota archaeon | reverse complement strand
CACGGTTGCAGAACCCGCATAGACGGTAGAAGGAATGCAATTAAAAGCGCATATCTTAAAATACGATTATGTATTCGGCGCAGAGGCTAAAGAAAAGGTACATCGTTTTCAAAACCAGCAGCGAGGCCAAACTCTCGGAGGAGGACGTGAAATCCGGGCTCTACGCGTTCCTGCTCAAGTTCTTCGGCGAATACGGCTACTCGCAGCTCAGCTACAAGCTCCTCCAGTACGAGGCGAAGGAGTCCATGGGCCTAATTAGATGCGAGCGGGGCTCGCTTCAGGAACTCCTCGGAGGCCTCGCCCTGATTGAGAATCTAAATGGTAAGAAAGCCCGCACGATTGCGCTCGCCTCCAGCGGCACCATAAAGACGCTAAGGGACAAGGGCTACAAATTCATAAAAGAGAAGGAATAGCTGCTGAAAGAAAAATGGAAACTATTTCTTCTGCGGCCCTGCGATGAATCCGCCGAGGAGCGCGAAAACCGCGCCCGCAATCGGCCACACGATTATCCCCAGGATTCCGCCCACGAGCCCGAACCCGCCCCCTGCCACGGCCCCGGCCACCGCCGCGGAGCCCGAGCCGCCCGCGACGCCGCTGAGCCCCCCGCTCGCGGCTATGGCCACGGCGTTGATTATGCTCACTATTATGGACGACGCGAGCCCGGAGATGAATCCCGCCCCCGCGGCGCTTCCCAGCCCCCCGTCCCCATTCTTCACGAGCCGGTGGCCCGCCCACATGAATATTATCGCGCTAAGGATGTAGCCCAGCGGGCCCGCGCAGATGTACAGGAAATTCACAACCGGCACGAGAAGTATGGCCGCGGCCACGCTTCCCAGAATGACGTTGAGAACAGTAGGGACTATGGAGTGCTTAATCATCGCCCCGAAACCCATTCCACCACCAGCTTCCCTAACCCCTGCAAGCCTTATAAAAGTTGGCTAGTACCTGCCGACCTTGCGGGGCACCGCGCCGGCTCCTTCTGCTGCCTTGAGCAGCAGCTCCGCGGCGTTCTTTTCCGCCGGGTTTCCCTGGGCGTTCCCGAACCCCGAAACAATCGCGCGCGTCTTTCTCATCTGCGAAATTTCCTTCCTGAGAGCGGTGTTTTCCGCCTCCAGATTTGAGATGCTTTCCTGCATCCCGCGTATGCGCTGCTCGTGGTATTTCCCGACGGTCTTGTCCTGGAACCAGCTCGCGAGCTTTTCCATCGCCGTGGTGTCCTTCATCTTCCCCTCTTCGAGGAACTGCAAGGTGCTCATCCGCTTGGCTATTTCCTCGCGGTAGCCGTTGGCCTCCCCCGTATTTGCGGCAATGGCGCGCTCCGCGCCCTTAATCGCGTTGTCTATCTTGAAAAGGGCGGTGTCGTCGTATCCGTGCTTGCGTATCTTTTCCATCGCGTATCCGGGCTCCACGCCGCTTTCCGAAGCGAGTTTTGCGAGCAGGCCGACAGCCTTTCCGAACGCGAGCTCGTTCCTGTACTGCGCAAGAATGGCATCGCATTTCTTCAAAAGAAGTGGCGAAGGCTGCGCGACCCCGGCCTTCAACTCCTGCCGGCCCCCTGCGAACGCCCCGCTTTCGCCCATGCTTTTCCTTTCCCGAATAATCCTTATAAACATGACGAGGCACAATCATGCAGATGGAAAAAAAGATTTTCACGATACAGGACATAAGGGACGAGGGGGGCGGCATAAAGCTGTTCACGCTTTCGCCCGACGACGGCACGAACATTAGGTTCAAGCCCGGCCAGTTCGCGATGGTGTGCAAGATTGAAAACGGCGGGTTCGGGAAGCTCTCGCGGCCCTATTCAATCGCCTCTTCCCCGCTGCACGCGGCGCTCCGCTTCGCCATCAAGATAACGGGGGGGCAGTTCACCTCCGTGCTTGAGAAGATGAAGGCGGGCGAGAAGCTCGGCGTCACCGGCCCCCTGGGCCATTTCCAGTACGAGAAGGAGGAGAACGTCGTTTGCCTCGCGGCCGGAACGGGCGTCGCCTCCATGACCGGAATACTGGAATACGTGGCGCACAGCAGGCAGAAGGGAAAATTCACTCTCTTTTACAGCAACAAGAAAAAAGGCGCGATAGCCTGCAGGGAGATACTGGACCACATCCACGCGGAGAACCCGCACATAAAGGTCGTATATACGCTCACGCAGGAGCAGCCCGAAGGGTGGAAGGGCGAGCTCGGCAGGATAAACGCGGAAATGGTAAGAAAGCACGCGGACGGGGCCAAGGACGCCACCTTTTTCGTATGCGGCCCCCTTGAATTCGCCAAGGCGATGAAGGAAATGGCGCTCGGCCTGGGCGCAGATCCGAAAAAAGTCAAGATAGAGGCATGGGGCTAAACTATACCGCGGGAAGCAGCCCTTCCGCGCGCGCATGCTGCTCCGGAGTGAGCCGCTCTATGTTCCTCTGCACGTACGCCGCGCGGTACCTGAACTCGTTTTCCTCCTCCGGGGTGCGAAGCTTCCGCGCCAGCGCCTCCATCCTTTCCGCGCTTTCCTGCACGTTTTTTCGTATTTTTTCCTCGGCCTTCTCCTTCCTGCCCTTCACGTATCCTGGAATCAGGTAAAGCAGGGGGAACACCCGCCCCGCCTTAGCCAGCTCAATCCCGTCCATGAGAGAGCGCGCCTCGGCCTTCTGCGCCGGCGCGAGGTCCCTTTTCATTAGCATTTCCGCATCCGCCTTCGCGTGGTCGTAGTTGCGCTCCTCCATCTCCTCCCGCACGCTTTTCATCCCTCTGTCAAATTCTCCGGCAGCAATCTCCCTCTTCCCGGGCTCCGTGGGCCCGAACACCTTGTTGAGCCCGAGCCAGTAGTAGAGGTTCACAACGCTCTTGACGGGCTTGACTACGAAGGTTTCCACGAGCGAGCTTGCGAAGTTCTTTGCGAGCTGCGTTCCTATTCCGGTATTGGTTTCCTCGCTCTCCTTCGTAGCCTTGCTCACCCAGTTGTATATGAATTCGGCCCCTTTCACCGCCCAGCCCAGCACCGGAATGTGCGCCGCGTAGCTCACGACGCTCGCAGTGGTGGAAGCCGCGCCCTGCACGTTCTCCCTGGTTTCCCGCGCCTCCGCCTCCTTTTTTGCAGCGGCGCGCCTGCCCAGGGTTTCCCTTGATACCGCGTCCAGCCGCGGTTCCTTCCTGTCTTTCCGGTTTGCGAGGCTCCCCCCGCTCCGATAATCCGGAAAATGCACGGCGAGGAAATCGCCCCTGAGCGACTCAACCTTGAGCGGCTCCGGCCTCGCGCCCTGCTTTCCCAATTCCTGCCCGGCAATCCACGAATCGAATTTTTTCCTTAGGTCCCCGTAGGTGGTGTTCGTTTTCCCGAAAATGATGGGGTCCGCGCCCTTGACGCTGTCCAGCCTCAGGACCCCGTCCTTAACGAGCGTGCGCTCCACTGCTGCCCAAACCTCCTGCTTCCCGAAGCCTGCCTCGTGCGCTGCAATCCGTTCGGAAGGGGCCAGCGGCATTTGGATCTACTCGTTCCTTATGAATGCCGCCTCGTAAAGCGCCGTTACCTTCTCCTTGCTCTCCGCGCTTGGGTCGGCCGGCAGTTCCTCGCCGGCCTTTGCGAGCTTGCCCTTTGCCATTTCCAGGAGCCCGTTCTTGAAATGCGCGGTGTCCTTTCCGCTCTTGAGCAAATTGTAGTATATTTTCCCGGCGTCCTCCTTATACGCGGTATCGTCGAAGGCGCGCTGGAGCAGGCCCATCAGGCGCGCCCAGTCCCTCTTCTTCCCCGCGCTGAAATCCTCGTTCGGCGCGACGGCCATGAAATCCGCGTTGTTCACGTCAACCGTGTTCCCTCCGCCCACCATGGTCTTGTCGCCCCTCTTGGCCATGATTTCCCAGAGCTCGTCGGCCATGTTCTCCGGGAAGGGCTGCTCGCGCGGCGCCTTCCTTCCCAAGCCGCCCTCGCTTAGGTCGTCCAGCTTCGCCTGCAGGTACATCTGCGCCATGTTGTAGTCGTCCATGCTTGCTCCCTTGGAGTTCCTGATGATGCCCATGCACTTCCGCATGCGCGTCTCGATTTCCTTCTTCACCATCGTCCTCTTGTTCCCCATTCCCGCCCCGCTCAGGTATCCCAGGAAAAGCCCGCTGTTCGCGAGCTTCCATTCAATCCTGTCGAGCTCAAGCATGTACTCCGCCTTCTTCACGCCTGACGAGCTCGCGGCAAGGCTCTTGGCAATGTACCGCGCGGTGTTGAAATTCTCCCTCGCTTCCGCGTCCGCCATCCCCTTCTCGTATTTGCCGAATTCCTTTTCCGGAATGCGCCCGGCCATCTGCGTCTTGAAAGTGTCCACGGTGTCCACGGCCTTCTTGTAGGGGCCCACTATGGCTATGTCAACCGCGTCCTTTGCCAGGTTCACGGGATTGAACGCGTATGCGAGGTTGCTCCAGAAGGAAAGCTTCGGATAGAGCGTTATTTCCCCCCCGAACTCCCGCTCCACCTTGTAATCGTCGCCCTTCCCGTCAGTTATAACTCCGTCCTTGAATTCCTTCACTTCCATCGCTATCTTCTTGCCCTCGAATTCGCCCTCAATCCTGGCGCCCTTCTTTATCTCGAGGGCGCCGACGTACATTTCCTTCACGTACGGTTTTTCGTCGAAGCGGTCCCCGAACAGCCTGCCCACGAGCTTCATGAATTCCTGATATCCCGCCATGATCCAGCTGAAAGTGCCCGAAATCCCCCCCGTTCCCAAGTTTAATTTCCCTATCCACGGGCCGAGGGTGAGCGAGAAAGCGTATTCAACCCCCTTTGCAATCGTCGCAGTGACGGAGGCTATCCCCTCCCCGAACCCCACGAGGATTTTCTTTATCCCTTCTACGAAGGTTGCGAAGAACCCGCCCGCCTTTGCTTCCATGTAGGGCGCGGCCTTTCCGTCCACGTCCGCGGCGACCCCCGCCTCAATGCTCGCCCTAGTCTGGCCCATTTCCATTTCCCGCACTCCTATGTCTGCGGTGACTTTCGGCGTGCCGAAAGAGCCCTTGTTGAGGTAGATGGGCTGGGAGCCGCCGACCCCCATGAAAAGTTCGCCTTCCTTGAAGCTCGCCTTCCCGTAGGCGAGGTCCAGGAACTTCGTTGGCGTTCTCATTCCGGAGCCCTTCCTGTAGTCGCTGTAATAGTGCTCGAAGAAATCCGCGTACGGTATGAGAGCCTCGCCCTTCTCCTTCCTGTTCTCCAGGTATTGAGCCTGGAATTTCTTGGGGAGGTAGTACGGGTGTATGGGCGTGATGTTCACGTAGGGCTCCCCGCTCCGCTCCACAATGAGCCCCTTCTTCTCCAGCTGCGCCTTGAGCTGGCGGTCGAGCTTTCCGCGCTCCGCTTCCGCCTCGTTTTCGCTCTTCTGCGCCTGCTGTGCCATGCGAACACTTCAGTAAATCGGCCGCGCGATTTGCCCGTTCACAGTGGCTTCCAGGTAGACGCCCTTGCCCTTGGCGTCGTAGCCTATGAGCTTGACGAGCTTGAGCCCGCCCTGGAGCGTCTCAATCTTGTCCACCTGCACGTGGGACAGCCTTAGTCCCGCCTCCAGGGCGAGCGCCTTGACCACGTTCGCGACAACGTCCGGAGTGGAGGTCTTGAGCCCCTCCACTATGACGTAATAGGTCCTGCTGAAGTTGTCCCCCTCGCTTAGGTCAATTAGCGTCTTGCCGTATCCGAGCGCCACCTTGTCCAGGTTCTTCTGGCTCCTGCCCGCGGTCCCTATTATGGTGGAGTATTCGCGCCTGAGATCCTCGTACGGCTCGTTCCACATGTAATATCCCGCGGAAGCCTCGGCGACGTTCTTGCCGCCCTTTATCTCGGTAATCCATCCGCTTCCTGAGGGCCTGTTCGGGTCCGAGGACCTTCCGTACCTTCCGGTTACCGCCGCTATGTCGTCGGTGCTGAGGAACGCGGCGCCCATGAGCGTCGCCGCGGCGTTCTCGGCATCCACCATCCTGACCTTGTTGAATTCCGCGGACTTCACCTTGCCGATGCTGCCGTTCACGTTCCAGCTGTTCTTCTGGCCGTACACGACCATGTTGAAGAACTGCGAGTCTCCGGCGACGTATTCAAGCGTCTTGTTCCCTATGGTTCCCTTGAACGCCCTCGTCACCTTCTCGCCGATTATCGCCTTGAGGCTGTCTATCCTCTCGTTCACGTATATGAGCTTGTCGCTCACGGTCTTGGCGTCGCCCTTTGCCATCGCGTCCAGGAGGTTCTGGCGCTCCTTGAGCAGCCCCTCGAACGTCACCGTAAGCGCGTCGCCGTAGGCGTTCACGCCTAGGTCCGCCGAATACGCGTAGTTGGCCGCCCTTCCGTTGGCGAACCACCAGATGTTCGCGCTCTTCTCCACCTTGCCGGTGGCCTTGTCCACGAAGCGTATTCCGGCAGTGACTCCGGTTTCCTTCTTTCCGTGGAGGTCGTCCGTGTAATCCGCGAGGAAATACCCGTTTTCGGTGCTCACGCCTCCGGCGATTATCTGGTCAAGGTGCTTGAGCGCTATTGCCGGCACGACGAATTTCTCGGTCTTGAGCTTGAAGTTCAGCCCGTAGACCGTCTTGCTGTCCTCCTTCCCCCCAGCCGCGTCCACGAAGAGCTTCTTGCTCTCCATTCTCATTCCGAGCTGCTTCGCCCCGTCCGCGTCCGTATACACCCTCGCGCCCACCTTCCTCTCGGGGCTGCTTATGGAAAGCAATTCGGACATCTGGTTGAGAGTTGTGTCGCTCTTTATGAATCCGAGGCCGTAATTGCTCAGCTCGTAACCCACGAGGAGCCCCTTGAGCCCGACCTTGCCCTTCCCGTCCGGGCCGAAAAGCGCGCGTGCGTCCTTGTTGCTGTCCAGGTAACCGGCGAAGATGTTCATAGCCTGCTCCGAGCTGAGCTTGTACGCCTGCACCTGCTTGTACGTGGAGCCGTCCTTCCTGTATACGGTCATCTCGTACTGGTTCTCCTTGTCCTTCCCGTCCCTCAGGTAGAGGTGCACGAACGTGTTGGACGTGTCCTTGAACGCGTCCAGGTCCGCCTTCACCTCCGCGTTCACAGTATCGGATGCCATGAAGTTGAGCAAATAGTTGACGTCGTAGTCCCCGAACCTGTTCAGGTGCGTGCCCGCGCTCCCGGCGTTGTACTGCGTGGAGTCCCCGCTCTGGCTCAGCCCCGCATACACTGCAACGCGGGCGCTCGGGCCCCATATGTCCCTCTCTAGGGTGACCGCGCCGCTCACCGATTTCCCTATTCCGTCGTTCCTGTAAGAATAAGTCCCGTTCCCGAAGTATTTCTCCATGGTGTAAATCTCGGGCATCGCCTCGCGCGGGTATTCCTCGTTCAGGAACCTGGAGAAGAGCGACTGGTCGGTCTTGATTCCCAGGTCCATGTACGGCCTGTTCACGTCTATCACGCTGAGGTTCTGGCCGTTCATGAGCGACCTGAAAATCTTCACCGTGGTCTCGGGGTCCTTGACGCTCTCCACGTTCGGGAGCTGATCGAACTGCCTCTTGAGCGTGGGCGCGTAGTCCGCGAGGAACCTCTTAATCTCCTCCTCGGTAACCCGGATGGGCGTTTTCTGCTTCATGGCGTCCGCGGGCTTGGTCGTGTTCTTTGTCGCAGGGTTGGTCGCGTCCGGATTCTCCAGGGCGTAGTTCATCCACCTCCTGAAGAACGCGGCGTTCGCCTTGTCCACCATCCCGCTGAACTTGGTCGCGAACACGTACGTCTTGTATTCCGTGTTCCACTGCCCGCTGCTTATGAGCGAAATGGAGGATGCGGCCATCATGCTGAGCATGGTCTGGATTTCGTCCATGCTGTTGCCCTTTATCATGCGCGGCAGCGTTTCCTGGAACACCACGTAGGTCATCTGGCTCGGCAGGTTCTGCGTCCTCAGGTAGTTGGCGAACGCGAACGTGTCGCCGTACGTCTTGAGCAGCTGGGGGTATGTGTGCCTGAGGTAGGCGTACTTGCCCACGATGTCCAGGTTGTCAAGCGCCCCGGTCATGTGCTTTGTCTCGTATTCCTTGATGCTCTTGCATACCCCCCACTTGTCCATGTAGTTGAGCATCCTAATGAGCACGTCCGTCTCGTCGTCGCCCTTGGCAGTGGGCACCTCCATCCTCCTTGCGATGTCCTCTATGTTGCCGTACGTCTTTGCTATTGAGAAGTTCGACAGTGCGCGCTCCTTGGTCCCCTTCTCCAGCTTCTTCATATCCGCAATTACGAGATTGAGGCTGGCCTCGTCCTTCACCAGGTAGAGCCTCTTGAGCCTGTCGTTGGCGGCCTTGAGGTCCGAGAACTGGTTCATGGTCTTGAGCAGCTGGAGCACCGGCGGCTCCTCACCCGGCATGGACTTTGCCTCGAAGACCTTGTCCGAGAAGAACTTGGCGTCGCCCTCCTTGAAGCCTATATTCATGAGCACGGCCTTGACGTCAGCCTTTGTTTCGGCTCCTGCGAACCGCTTCTGCAGGTCCGCAATCGGCAGCGACTCCGTGGGCTGCACCTCTCCCTTCTCCGCGGAAAAGAACGCCTTCCTCAAATCGGAATTCTTCTCCTTCTCCGCAACGGCCTCGAGGCTCTCCACCTTCCTGCCTGTCGCGGTCTTTTTCGCAGCCCCGGGCGCGAGCGCCGAATAATCGTAATCCTTTGCGAACATTATGTCAAACCTCGTGAGCACAATATCCGTGGTGAGCGCCCCGAGGCTCCTCTTCCTCATGTACTGGAGCTCCTTCTTGAGCTCCTGCAGGTCCGAGGCCGCATTGGTCCCCCTGTACTGCCCGGACAGCCTGTCCATCATCCCGTAAATCTGCGCCAGCGTCGTCTTGGTCTCCGGCGCGTTCTCTATGTCCGCCCTCAGCTTCAGGAAATCGTTCCTCGCCTGGGCGGCGCCCTTCCGCGGCACGCTGGCCGCGAACCCGTAGTTCCTGAATTTCTCGTCAAAGCTGGCGAGCACCACGTCGGTCGTGAGCGGCTTGCCCTGCCGTTGCCTCTGGTACTGCAGCAGCCTCTTGAGCTCGTTTATCTCGGTGGCCGCCTTCGTGCCCCTGTATTTTTCGGAAATCCGGTCCATGGTGCCGTAGATTATGCGCATGCTCGTCCCGGTTTTCGGCGCGTTCTCTATGTCCGCCCTCAGCTGTTTCAAGTCGCTTTTCAGCTCTTCTGGGGACGTCCTGCTCTGGGCATATGCCTGCGCTGCGGATGCTGCCATAAAACCACCACATTTTACAACTTTATTTACGGATACTAACTATATAAACCTTCACTATTTAAATAATTGCGTGGGTTTCATGACGATAAGGGCAATCCTTGTGTTGGCGCTTTTGCTGCTCGCATCAGGCTGCCTGCTGCCCCAGCCCCGGCCCCTTAACGAGACCGGGGTGGCGCGCCCTTTCCCCACCAACTACAATTCCTCGCAGCCCGGGCCCGAACTCAGCATAGACCAGCTCAACACGGCCGGCTTCCAGGGCGCCCCCATTACCTGCACCGTAGCGGACATACAGCCCGGCCAGAACATAACCGTGTACATGAAGGACGGCAACGTGCGCAGCGAATACGCCTCGGACGCGGCCAACGGCACCTACGTGACGATAATCAAGGGCGACACCTATTTCATTAAGGGAGGAATGAACGGCACGCCGTTCGAGAACTGCAGCTGGATTGCCTTCAACAAGAGCACGTTCAAGAGCTCGGGCTTCGACTCCAAGACGCCCTACGGCGCCCGCGTGCCGACGTACGCTTCCATGCCCGGAATCCCGGCTTGCAGGGCAGGCGGCTTCGGCGATGACATTTTCAACACCAACGGAACGGTGTGCGACTTCGGGACGGTGATGGCACAGGCCGCCCTCTCCGCCTTCAACGTGGACTGCAGCCAGATACAGGAGGATGCGGCCAGGAGGGAATGCGAACGCCAGAAGGCTTCGGGAAACGTGACGTGATTTTTATGGACATTGACAAGCTGACGAACGAGACGATAGGCAACGGGGGCGTGCTCGCGCTCCTTTACTTTGACCTGCACGGCAACACCAAGGAGGTCATCGCCCAGCTCGGGACCGGCCTCGTGCAGAAGATGCTCACCGAGCCCGGAATGGTCTACGCCGTAGGCCAGATTGACGAGCCCATGCAGAACGGCGAGATTCTCTCCAGTTCCGTGGAGGTGAAGGTGCTGGTGAAGAATATCGCGGTGCTCGCGCGCGTTTGCGGCAACTATTCCCCGTTTTCCATAGATCTGCTGCGCCCGGACGAGGTGAAGATGAGCGCGGACCAGGTGCACGCCATGCTCATGGACATAGCAGTCAACAACTACGAGCTCAAGAAGCTCATAATAGAGAAGGTCTACACGCCCAAGGACCTCGAGGCTTTCAGGAAGGCGATTGAGGGGAGGATGGCGGTCGGGAAGAAGCTCATGGAAAAGAGGAAATGAGGCGGTCGCATGATCGGAAAACGAAGTTTTACGAGCTTTTGCTCGTCGAGGGCGAGCAAATGAAAAGGGACATAGTCCAGAGCGGGATAAGCGGCTTGGACGCCATGATGGACGGCGGCTTCACCAAGGGCTCGATAACCACGCTTTCCGGGCCCACGGGCTGCGGGAAAAGCACCCTCGCGATGCAGTTCCTCGTCAACGGAGCGGAGAAGTTCGCCGAGCCCGGCCTTTACATCGCGCTTGAAGAAACGAGGAGCTCCACGTACGCGAACATGGCCAGCTACAGCTGGAACATAGCCAGGCTGGAGCAGGACAAGAAAATCCTGTTTCTGGACTACCCGATACACGAAGTTGATCAATTCCTGTTCAAGAACAGCGCGATTGAGGAATTGATAATGACGATGGGAATAGAGCGCGTCGTGATAGACTCCATAATGCCTATCGCGTTGCTTTTCCAGACCGACGACGAGCGGCAGAAGGGATTCCTCAAGCTCATAGAGAACATAAGGCGCTGGGGCACCACCACCATAATCGTTTCCGAGGACACGCCCGCGACCACGCAGGACGTGCTTCCCCGCACGAAATACGGGATGGAGTCGCTCACTGACTCGTGGATGCACATGTACTATTTGTACGACGAGGAGGGGAACAGGAAGCGCGCATTGGAAGTGCTCAAGATGAAGGGCGTTCCGCACATGAACAGGATAGTCCCCCTTTCAATTAGCGCGGACGGGGTGAGCCTGCAAGTGCCCCTCTCCAAGCCCGCAAAGGCTGCGGCGCCAAGGAAGGAGAGATGACCGTTTCCCGTTCAGGGTTCCGCGTTTCGCCGCCATTTCGGCGAAATCCCTCCGCGATGCGCGAAGATCGGGTTTCGAAACTTAAAACCCGAAACAGGAAACAACCCTATGAAGGCAAAGTGGGCAAATGAAGGCATTAATCGTGCACGGCTGGGGGGCCGATTCCTCCAGCAACTGGTTCCCGTGGCTGAAAACTGAGCTGGAAAAGTCCGGGATTGAGACTTTTTGCCCCGACTTGCCCAATACGCAGAACCCGGTGAAGGAGGATTGGATTGAAACCCTGCGCGCGCAGGCCGAATTCAAGGGCGATATTATTCTAATAGGGCACTCGCTCGGCTGCCCCGCGATTTTGAGGCTGCTCGAATCCTTCGAAAAAGGGGAGAATGCGCGCGCGGCAATCCTGGTTTCAGGGTTCGCGCACGACATCGGGATTCCGCAGATAAGGGAGTTTACGAAAGATGGGTTTGACTTCGCAAAAATACGCTCCGCGTGCGATGAATTCTCCGTGATTAATTCGGACAACGACCCGCTCGTCCCGCTTGAAGAGGGGGGATTCCTCGCCAAGGCGCTGGGCACTGAACTTATTGTGGAGCACGGCGCAGGGCACATAAACGCAGGGGACGGGCACCTTGAATACAGGCGCGTTCTGGAAATAATGCGGAAAATAAAACCCTAGAACTGCTTCTTCCACACACCATGCAGGGAGGGAGCGCCCTCCCCGCCTCCAATTCGTCGAAGTATTCGACGAATGGACCAGTCTTCGATGCGTCGAAGACCCGGTGGTGGAACCTACCCCTCCCCAAATCAAAATTGTTTCTTCCACATCTGCTTCGCGAGCTCGCCTTCGTACATGAACTCGTCCACCAGTTCCCTCGCCTTCTCACGCTTCTCGCTATGCGCCGCAAGGAAATTGTTTATCTTCTCAATCAGAATCTGCTTCAGTTCCCCTGTGAGCATCTTCCCGCCCTCATAGTCGTCATGTATCTTCTTCAATTTCGCATCATCGGGCTCAAAGAATATGCTCAGCCACTGGTATGAGACGTCTATGTCCGGGTTCCCTCCGAGCTTGCGGTGCTCCTCCACCGAGATCCTTCCGCCTGAAAACGCGTACTTGTTTATCTTGTTCTTCACCGTCTTCTCGTCGTCAGTGAGCCATATCGCCGTGTCCGCGGCGCTCGAGCTCATCTTGCCCTCCACTCCGGTGAGCGGGGGAAGGAACCTGCTGTGCACCGCGGCTGTCTTGTAAAAACCGAGCCCCTCCGCGACGTCCCTCTGTATCCTCCAGTACGGGTCCTGGTCTATCGCGGCTGGAATCACGCACCTTTTGTTCTCGAAGAACGTGGGCACGACCTGGTATGCAGGGTAGAATATTATCCCGATGTTGGATGAATCCGTGAAGCCGAACACTGCTTTTGCCGTGCTGAACGTGGTCTTCTTCGCCACCTTGAGCAAAAGCGGATACACATTTTTCACGTATTCGGAATCCTTGAATATGAACGTCTTTTTCGCATCCAATCCTACGGCAATCATGTCCAGTATATTTTCATACGAATATTTCTGCGTGTCCTCCCATTTCATGTTCTGCTTCACGAGGAATTTCTCGTCATCGGTTACCTCTATGTAGAGGTTCGCGCCGAAACGCTCCTGCATCCATTTCGTGAATACCAAAGGAATGAGGTGCCCTATGTGCATCGGCCCCGAGGGCCCCCTGCCCGTATAGAGGAAGAATCCCTTTTTCTTCTCGTAATCATCCAACGCGAGGTCCAAATCCCTGTGCGAGAAGAAGTATCCGCGCCTGAGCATGTGGTGCATCTCGCCCGCGTCGTCCGAAAGCCGCTGCCTGAGCTGCCCGTCTATCTTCTTGGTGCCGAAATCCTTGATGAGCTTGTCGTAGTCTATCGCCCCGCTCACTTCCCATGGATTGACCGTGAATTCTGCCATAGGAGGAACTAGTTGCCGTGAATGTTTTAATCCTTATTGCCCGGGAATCCGATGTGCCTGCTGAGCCCTTCTAGGAAGAGTTTCGCGTTGACAGGGAACTCTATGCTTTGCCCGAGCCTGTACGCCTGCCTGATTTGTATTCCGATGCCGGAAACCATGGACAGCGCGCCGCCCGCCTTCAGGATGTTCCCGCACCATCCGCCTATTTCCCCGAACACCATTCCCCACACCACTGCCGCGGCGCCTCCGAAAAATGCGATTCCCGACGCCCATCTTCCGCCTTCGCCCACGAGCACGCCGATTGCCGCGCCTTTTCCGTCGCGTATTCCTTCTTCGGCCTCCCTTGCAAGCAGGATGAGCCCGCCCCTGTTCCGCAAAATCGTCTTTTCGTTATCAAGGAGGGGAAGCATTCGTGCGAACGTTTCCTTGGCCTTCCAAAACTCCGCGGGCGCCTCGCGTGCAAGCCTCTCGCATCCTGCCTTGAGCGCATGTGCATCTCTCATCCTTCCGCCTTTTTCCCCATGTTTTCCAAGGACTGCCTGTTGAATTCCCCTATTTTTTCGTAAATATTGATCAGCATTGCCGCGCGCTCGTCGTTCGTGAATCCGTATAGCGCGTCGAGTTCCTTCAAGGCCCCTGAAACCCCTTTCTTGAATTTGCGCACGTCCACATTTGCGATGAGCGTGCCGATGGGAGCGACAATTGCGTGCAGCACGGACCCGATGACAGCATCCACGCTTTCAATTGCCATGCCCGTCTGGATATTTTCGTAGAGTTCGAGCGCCCTTTTGCGGTGGCCCGCTTCAACCTCAGCCACATGCACCAATTTTTCCCCTATTTCGCCGAGCTCCCCCTTTCCCTGCCCGGGAGTTTTCAACATCTCATCCATCTTCGAATTCAGCCCCTTCCTCACCGATTCGGCCACTTTCCTCTCGCCGCCTGCGCGGTAAAGGGAATATGCGAGGGTGACGAGGAGGTTTTGCGTCCCTTCGTAGAGCGGCTCGCGCGTCCTGAAAATGCAGCTCCTGAGGCGTATGTCCTTCTTGCCCAGCACCTCGCCCTTGGCGGCGCGCTTTCC
>JAKANX010000119.1 GCA_021823425.1 Microcaldota archaeon | reverse complement strand
CATTCCATCTGCGAGAACAGGGCGCGCAGGCACGCGCACAACGCGGTGCTGCTGGCGACAAATCCGGAAGAGCTTGTAAAAAGTGCCGGAAAGGGAGTGAGGCAGGGAAGGGAAGACGAGGGCGAGATAGACGTTTCAAGGCCCGCCAAGCTGGGAATAGGAATCGTGGTCGCGGAATTCAACAAGGAGATAAGCGGAAAGATGCTTGAATGGGCGCTCGCGCAGGCAAAGGAAGAGGGCGTGGAGGTGCGCAGGGTAATCCGCGTCTCGGGCGCCTTCGAGGTCCCGCTGGCTTCCAAGAAGCTGCTCATGGACAAGAAAGTGGATGCTGTAGTGACACTAGGTTTTGTGAAGAAGGGCGAGACTAGGCACGACAGGATAATTTCCGAATCGGCGGCACAGGCGATTACCGCGCTTTCCCTGGAGCACCGGAAGCCCGTTTCCTTGGGGCTGATAACCGTAGCCGATTTAAACCAGGCAAGGGAAAGGAGTGAAGGCTACGCGAGGCGCGCGGTAAGCGCTGCAACTGCGCTAGCCAAAGAGCTGAGAAAATGAGCGACGCATTATTTCCCACCAAATTCGGCGAATTCAGGATTCATGCCTGCGACAAGTGCGGCACCGAGAACGTCTCGCTCGTATACGGGGCGAAACCCGGAACCGGAAACGGGAATCCGGGGCTCAGGGAGCCCGTGCTGGTGCGCCTTCATTCGCGCTGCACAACCGGCGACGTATTCCATTCGCTTCGGTGCGACTGCGGGGAGCAACTCGAGAATTCCATAGGGATGATAAAGGAGGAAGGGCAGGGCATAATCATTTATCTGGACCAGGAGGGCCGCGGAATAGGGCTCATGAACAAGATTAAGGCGTACGAGCTGCAGGACAAGGGCTACGACACCGTGGAGGCCAACCACCAGCTGGGCTTCCAGAGCGACCCGCGCACCTACGAAACCGCATCCGGAATACTGAAGCAGCTCGGGATAAAATCCATCAGGCTGATTACGAACAACCCCAAGAAGATTGAGGCGCTGGAAGCCGGCGGCATAAAGGTCGCCGAGCGCGTGCCCCTGGTGATAAAGCCGAACAAGTTCGACGCGCGCTACCTCAAGACCAAGAAGGACAAGATGGGCCATCTTCTATGAGCGGAAACAGGAATGAAAAGTTCATGCGCATCGCGCTCAAGCTCGCGGAAAAGGGCATAACGTCGCCGAACCCTTACGTGGGGGCGGTAATAGTGAAAGACGGCAGGGTAATGGGAAAAGGATACCACAAGCGGGCGGGAATGGACCACGCGGAGGTCGCGGCAATCAAGAGCCTCAAAAACGCTTCTGACGCAAAAGGGGCGGAAATGTTCGTGGGGCTCGAGCCCTGCAATCACTACGGGCGGACACCGCCCTGCACAAAGGCGATAATGGAGGCAGGAATAGGAAAAGTCGTTTTCGCGATGAAGGACCCGAACCCCGAAGTGAAAGGCGGGGGGGAAGAGGAGCTCAGGAAGCACGGGATTGCGGTGGAAAGCGGCGTGCTTGAACCTGAAGCGCAAAGGATAAACGAGATATTCGTGAAATACGCGAAAACGCGAATGCCGTTCGTGGCGCTCAAGGCGGCCATGAGCATGGACGGGAAAATCGCGACCCGCAACGGGGACTCCAAATGGATAACCGGGGAGAAGGCGAGGAAATACGCGCACCTGCTGAGGAGCAAATACGACTCCATCCTCGTCGGCATAAACACCGTCCTCAAGGACGACCCGCAGCTCACCTCGCGCATCCGCGGCGGAAGGAATCCGCTCCGGGTGGTGCTGGACGACACGCTCCGCATCCCGAATAATGCGAAGGTGCTTGCGGACAAGAACGCGCTAGTTGCAACGAGCGGGAAGTGCGATCCTGCGCGGAAAATGGAACTTGAAGCCTCGGGTGTCCGGGTGCTCGTGTGCGGAAAGGAGACGGTGGATTTGGGCGCTCTTCTTGCGGAACTTGGCAGAATGGGCATCACGTCCGTGCTTGTGGAGGGCGGAAGCGAGGTGCAGGGCAGCTTCGTGGACGCGAAGCTCGTGGACAAATTCCTCCTCTTTTACGCGCCCATCATTATCGGAGGCAGGGGCGCGAGGCCCGCGATAGGTGGAACCGGGGCCGAAACCGTTTCTGGGGCGCCCAAGCTGGCAATTTCATCAAGCAGGAAAATCGGCCACGATATATTCGTGGAAGCCTACCCGGAACAGCAATAGTTAAAAGCGCCTACGATATTTGCCGAACTAGTGCGCGGCATATTTATAAACCCTTTTTTTTCAAATGCAGGTTATGATATCCCCAGCGGACAGAGTGAAGGACATAGAGATGGGATTCGCTAGGTTTTTTTCCATGCGCACCCCTGAAATGGTGGACCTCAGCGTGGGCGAGCCGGGCTTTGACACGCCTGCGCACATCAAGGAGGCGGCCTACAAGGCCATGACCAAGGGCAACATCCGCTACGCCGCGCCCCTCGGGAACGACGACTTGCGCGAGGCCATTTCGCACAAGTACAAGGAGGAATACCACGTTGATTCGGTCAAGGACAACGTCATGATAAGCCACGGCGCAAAGGGGATACTTTACGCGCTCGTGCAGAGCCACGTCCAGAAGGGCGACGAGGTCCTCATACAGGACCCCGGGTGGGTCTCCTACACGGAAATAGTGAAGCTGGCGCAGGGAACGCCAGTTCCCGTGAACGGAAATTCAGCCGAAGAGTTCGTGGCGGACGTTGAGAGGAAGATTACGCCGAGGACAAAGATGGTCCTCTTCTCCACGCCGTGCAATCCGACCGGGGATGTTTACGGAGAGAATGCGTTGAAGATGCTGGTGGAAATCGCAAGGGAGAAGAACATCCTCGTGGTGAGCGACGAGCCGTACCACAAAATCATCTTTGACGAGAGCAGGCACGTCTCGCCCGGAAAGTTCGGGCTTGAGAACGTCGCGGTCGTGAACAGCTTTTCCAAATATTTCTCGATGGCGGGGTGGCGGCTGGGGTGGGTCGCCTTGCGGTGGATGCGGGTGTGTCTCCAGGCGAATCGTTTGGGAGGACCCGTTAGGCCTCAACATCGTGCAGCGGGCTCTCAATTGTAAGGAGTCAGAGATATGCACGACGAACGCGTTTCTCTCTGACATCCCTTGCTCCGGATCAGGCTGAATCGACGCCTTCGCCGCTTGTTGGAGTATGTCTTTAGACGGAT
>JAKANX010000118.1 GCA_021823425.1 Microcaldota archaeon | reverse complement strand
AAATCCTGTTTTTCGCGTATCCATGCGATATTTTTTGCTTCCGCTTCTGTTACAATCGTCGCAGAAAGATGCATGCCGAATTTCTCATGGAATCCTTCATTTAATTTGGTAATAATCGTTTCCAGTGATAGCTTTGCATACTCATTTGAGATCACCACTACGACATCAATATCACTTTTCTTTCCCTCAAACCCTCTTGCGACCGAACCCGCTATATACGCCTCCTTGACGTGATAGCTTATTTCAAAAAACTGCCTTCTGAGGTCAGCCATAAGATAATCTAGGGGCGTTTTCGGGCTTCGGAAAAATACCTCGAGACTTTTAATTGTCGGATATGCATAGCTTTTTTGGTTAAGGGACCAGACATTGGCATTTCCCACCTTCGTGTTGTCAATTAAGTTTAATTCCTTAAGTTCCTTCACTGTTTTACTGACCGCAGGTTGGGAAAATCCAATTCTCTCTGCTAATCCATTTTCGCTTATTGGTCTGCCATCAATCAAAAGAAATTCTATAACTTTTAGCTTTATTGGTGAACCAATTATTGCTCTGCTAAGTTCTGTTCTTAATTTCATAATATTTATTAGCGATTAATAATTTATAAAGTTATTGATTAATCATATAATTTATTAACCTGCTGGTTTCTTATTCTTCAGCGCGGCCTTGAGCAGCGCCACAAAGAGCGGAGCGGGCTTCTCCAGCCTGCTCTTCAATTCCGGGTGCGCCTGCGTCGCAATCCCGAACGATTCCTTCCACTCCGCCATTTCGGTAATCTCGTTCTTGGGATGGGTTCCGGAAATCACCAGCCCTGCCTCCACGAGTTTTGAGACATATTCGGGGTTCACTTCGTACCTGTGCCGGTGCCTCTCGAATATCCTCTCCTCGCCGTAGGCGTCGTAGCCCACCGTGCCTTTTTTGAGGATCATCTCGTAGGCGCCGAGCCTCATCGTCGCGCCCTTCCTCACTATCTGCTTCTGCTCCGGAAGAATGTCAATAACCGGGTGCGGGCTTTTCTCGTCGAATTCCGTGGAATTGGCGCCTTCGAGCTTCGCCACGTTTCGCGCGTACTCTACGACCATCATCTGCACCCCGAGGCATAGCCCGAGGTACGGGACCTTGCTCTCCCTCGCGTACTTTATGGCGGCGATTTTCCCCTCCACTCCCCGTTTTCCGAACCCGCCCGGAACGATGATCGCGTCGTAATCCTTGAGCATTTCCTTCGCGTCGCCCTTCTCTATTTTCTCGGCATCCAGCAGGTCGCATTCCACGTTCGCGTTGACTTCGGCCCCGGAATGGATGAGCGCCTCGGAGACGCTCACGTACGCGTCCCTCACTTTCGTGTATTTTCCAATTAGCGCGACCTTGAGCGCGTGCTTGGGCTCCTTTATCCTCTCCACCCTCTTTTTCCACTCCCCCCAGTCCGCCTCCTTCTTCTCGTCCAATCCCAGCTTCCTCGCAACGACCGCGTAAAGGCTCTGCTTCTCCAGCACAAGCGGCAATTCGTAAACCGTGTCCACGAGCGGGTCGTCGAAGACAGCGTCCGCATCCACGTTGCAGAACATCGCTATCTTCTCCTTCGCGTCCTCGTTGAGCTCCTCCTGCTCCCTTGTTATTATGATTTCGGGCTTTATTCCCATGGAAAGCAGCAGCCTGTTCGCGTGCTGCGTCGGCTTGGTCTTCTGCTCGCCCGGCGAGATGCTCGGAACGTACGTGAGCTGTACGAAAACCACCTTTTCCTCGCTGGCGAGCTGCCTCATTGCCTCCAAGAAGTATCCGTTCTCCAGGTCGCCCACCGTGCCCCCCGCTTCTACCAATACGACGTCCGCCTTGGTGTCCGCCGCGTATTTCTTCACGCGGTCCTTTATTTCATCAGTAAGATGGGGAACGAACTGCACGTCCCTTCCAAGGTAATCGCCCCTCCTCTCCTTTTCTATTATGGCGGAAAAGAGCTTTCCCCCGGTGATGGAGGCGCTGCCCGGGAGGCTCGTGTTGAGAAAACGCTCGTACGTGCCGAAATCCATGTCCACTTCGGTCCCGTCGTCAAGCACGAACACTTCGCCGTGCCGGAACGGGTTCATCGTTCCGCAGTCCACGTTCAGGTATCCGTCGAATTTGAGCGGAAATGCCCTGTATCCCCTGGTCTGCAAAATCTTGGCGATGGACGAGGTGATTATACCCTTCCCAAGCCCGGACATTATAGAACCAGTGACAACTATGAATTTGGTCCCAGACATGGGATGTTAATTGAGCGCATCCGAATTTAAACCTTGCACCGGCATGTCAGAAGTTTTTTAAACATCTTATTGAATATATTACAACTATGCGCATATTCTACACCCCGACGCCCACGAACCGGACGTTTGCCGCACATGCGGGCAGGGACGAGCGGCTAAGGACGCATGAATTCATCCCCCTTGCGGAGGGCAAGGCAGAGCGCATAGCCGAGCTCCGTTCAATAGAAGGCCGCGCCGCCTTCATCTGGGGCGACGGCCATTCCCACGACGAATCCTACCATTTCTCGCTCGGAAAGGCAAACCACAAGGTCCATGTGGACCAGCACGAGGACAACCTTGATTTCAGGGGCGAGGTGGATTTTTCCAACCACATGGCAGCATGGGAGAAGGCCGCGCCCGCTTCCATATACACCATCCATGGATACCGCAGCCTGCGCAACAGCATTTCAGTGGGCGGGATATCCAGGCTCCTTGAAAAGGGCGATTTGGCCCTGAGCGTGGACTGCGACTGCATAAGCCGCTTTCCCGCGATGCCCTACTGGACCCTCACGCAAATGAAGGGGTTCAGCGTGGAGGACGTGGTGTTTTTCACATCCTACCTGGCTTCCTCCACATCGCGCTTTGACATAGGCGGGCTTCCCGAAGGCGTGGGCGATTTCAACTTTTCGCAGGGGCTTACGCAAGGAGTCTAATAGCCCTCCTGTGCTAGAATAGCTAGTTACCTGTTTTGGGTTACCGGTTTTGGACGGATTTTGTAGTGATAACCTAATGCGATAAGAGTGTTATTGCAAATAATTGCATTATCTAATCATACCCTCTACGACTCAAAGTCATTCCGTTTTCCTCGATTACATTCGTAACATAAAGTTTGAAGATTTTCAAGCTCGTTGGCGCCCCCTTTAGAAAGGGGAATTTTGTGGTCAACCCCCAATTTAATTCCTACTCCGGAACGGCCGCAAAGAACGCATGCAAACGAGTCTCTTTTGAAAACGAGGAATCGCTTTCTTATAGA
>JAKANX010000117.1 GCA_021823425.1 Microcaldota archaeon | reverse complement strand
CTTCCGCTTAGTTTTCCGAGCAGCTTCATCGCGTTCCATTTCGGCTTTATTATTTCCTCCTGCTTCTTGGTCGCGTCCGAGAAAAAGCCGACGTGCTGCCATGTGCCGCTCAGCCAGCCGTACTGGTCGTGCAGCGAGGTGGCGGTGAAGCGGGAGATTCCGGATTGGGAATAGGAGATGTATTCCGCTATCAGGTAGGAGGAGCCCTTTTCCGTTGACTCGTAATCGGATTGCGGGCTGTACACCCCTTCCCCTATCGTGAAGGAAACGTTCCGCTTTTCCTCCGGCCATTCGGAATTTATCCATTCCCGCGTCTGGTTCGCCTGCATCGCTGCGGCATACGGGCTGCTGAAATGCCAGTCTATGAAATCAACCGGGACGTCTGGGTTCTGCGAGACGTAGTCCACGAACGCCTTCAGCATGGTATGATTGTAGGGCCGCTCGTCCGCGGGGAAACCGGGAATGGACGCCTTTTTCGCCTCCCAGCCCGAAACCCCGAGCGCACCTATCTTGGCGTCCGGGTCGCCGGCCCGTATTCCCCTTGCCGCGGCAGCATATGTCGCGAAGGCCTCGCTCTCGTTCCCGTAGAACATCCAGTCCGGCTCGTCGAGTATTATGTAATCCGCGTTAAGGCCGCACTCCCTGTTCGCCTTGGCCATCCTGCGCATCGCATCCTCGTAAATGGAATAGTCGTTGGGTGCCGTGAAGGTGGAGCCCAGGAACCACGCGCCGTCGCCTATGCTGGCGTTCGCCTCGGGGTGCGAGGAGAGCCAAAGGGGGAGCGTCGTTCCCACCGTGAGGATTATCTTTCCGGGGAACTTTGATTTCATCTCCGCGCAGTCTTTGGTGACGTTCAGCTCGAACGCGGCCCAGTCAGATTCGTTCTGCGGCTTTGCATTCAAATAGTCAACAAGCATATTGGAGTAATGGAGCCTCCATACCATCCGGGTTCCGAGCATTCCAAGCTCCTGCTGCGCCGGATAATTGACCGATTCCCAGAGGCCGGACATTATTCCCGGGCTGAGCGCCGAGGAAACTCCGCCGGTTGTATTTGCGGCGTTTATGTAAATTGTCTCGTTGGGGCCTGCCCAAGGCGACTGCTCGGAATGCTGGGTGCACCCTGCAAGCAGGAGGAATGCGAGGAGCGACAGAAGCGCGGCATTGTGCGTAACGTCCATGGAGCTAATTTGAAAAACAATGTTTTAATTAGAGCGCGTCGCTTCCCTTGCCTTCCCTCCTGACCGCGTAGTCTGCCATTCCGGCCTTCCACCAGTTGGGGTAGGTCTCCTTTATCTGCTCCTCCACGCTCTTGGAATACTTGAGCGCCTCGCGCACGTGCGCCGCCGAGATGTATTTGGCCTTGTCCACGATTGCGAAGTCCCCGGCGAGCTTAATCAGCCCGCTCATCCCCCGCAGGCGGAGGGTGAGTCCGCTCGCGGAGTCTATCTCCTTTGCCCATTTGCGGGATTCCTTGAGTATTTCCTCCACCGCGGTCTTGTCGGCGTGCGGGATTTTCCCGTCTTTCACTATTTCCTGCGCGACGAACTGGGCGATTTTCATCCTGTTCTCCCTGCTGTCGTCCATGTGCGCCTTCATGAGTATCTCGTAGCCGTCGCCCCGGATACGGGAGCGGAGCGCGGGAAGCAGGGAGCCGATGTCGTTTATGTTCACCGCGCCGACCAGTATGAAGTCGCACGGGACGTTTTCCACCTTCACTATCGCGCCCGTGCTTGTGGGATTCCGTCCCACGATTGAAAATGCCTTTTCCTGCATCGCGGTAAGCAGGTAGCGCTGGATGTTGCCGAGCGTGGAGAGCTCGTCTATGAAAAGCACGCCTTCGTGCGCGTCGTGTATCGCCCCGGCCGCGACGCGAAGGTAGGGCTGGGTGCCTATTTCAGGGTGCCCGCCGTACGGGTCGTGCTTCACGTCGCCAAGGAATTCGGTTTCGCTCGCGCCGCTTGCCTGGACGAACGTGGCGCGAAGCAGGGGAACGAGCACCTTCCTCATCCTTTTCTGGGACTCGCGCATGCGCCGGAAGTCGTCCTGGCTGAGCACGCGTATCATGTCCGAGGGGGTCTTCTCGTATATGAATGTCTCCTCCTTTCCGTCGGGCTTCACGCGGCTCGCGTGCACCCTGCCCTCGCTCTTTTCCTTTTCTAGCCCGAGTATGAGGTCGCCGAACGGGTTGGAGCTGCGCACGAATTTCTCGGCGCCGCAGAACGGGCAAACCGGGACCGTGGACGCGGAGAGGGCGCCGCAGCGCCTGCACCTGAATCCGAGCTTCTCGGAAACGAAAGCGGGCGCCTGCGAGGGATGGATTATCATGCCGTATTCCTGGCTTTCCTTCTTCTCGTTCTCCAGCTGCTCCTTGGTCTTCACTTCAAGAATGGGGCGCTCCGGGCGCTCCTGGTTATGCAGGACCGCGATTTCGTGCTTGGGCTTGGGCAAAAGGGACGCGACGGCCTGCGCGAGCATGCTTTTTCCTGTGCCTGGAGCGCCCACGAGGAGAAGGTGGCGCTTCTGCGCTGCTGCAATCTTGGCTATTTTTATCGCTTCGTCCTGCCCTATGACGCGCTCCAGGGGATTTTTCGGCACTTCCACTTCCGCTGTGGACTCAAAGCTGAAAGTCATGCCCACACTTCCCTTCCCATGTATAAATGGGTATTGTTTTCCGGCCGGAAGGAAACGTCATTTCCCCTTCTTGGGCCGCTCCTTGGGGGCAGTGGAAAAGCCGATGAGCGAATACGCCGGGCAGTAGCCGAGCACGGCGGTTGCGACCGGCACGACGCCGATTAGGCCGAGCCAGCTCTGGAAATAGATGCCTGCGCCGAGTATCGCGCCGCCTGCGGCAAGGCGCGCATAGCGTTCCATGCGCCCGATGTTCTGGTCCATCGCATCACCTACGCCTTCAGTTCGGATATCTTCTTTATGACAATGTCCGCCGGATAGGCGCCAACCAAATCCACGACATCGTTTATAACGGTTTTGGGCACCCCGCTCACCTCGTATTTCTGCGAGAGCTCCGGGAATTCCATCGCCTCCACCATCTCCCCGTGGATGTTGGGGTTCAATAGGGCGAGCGCGTGCGCGAGGCGCACTGCGCCCGGGCAATAGGGGCACGTGGGCGTGACGAACACCTTCATCGTGACCGGAAAATCAATCGCCTTGGCCTTGGCCTCGAGCTCGCGGGGCATCTCTATGTAGCCCTTGGATACGTCCGCGACGGTCTGGAGGAACGGGAAGAACTCGTGCCC
>JAKANX010000116.1 GCA_021823425.1 Microcaldota archaeon | reverse complement strand
CCACGACCCCGAGGACCTTGTGCTGGTAATTGTAGGGCGCCATCTTGTAGAAGTTGTCCTTTGTCGGGCCGGGCCCGCCGATTATTATGCCCTTGACCTTTCCCAGGAACGCGTCGTCCATGGACTCGCCGACGCGCTTGTAATAGTATTCTATGCTCTCCTCAATCAGGCGCTGGTACCTCCGCTGGGACTGGCCGCCCTTGTTCACCTTGGCGTGCGCGGTGGAGTTCAGCTTCTTCACGACAATCGTCTGGGTCCCCTTGAGTATCGCCACCGTCGCCTCCCTGCCGTCCATGACCACGAGGCCGTAGCTGTCCGTGGTCTCCATCATGCGCTGGAGCGGCTCGAGGAAGAAGTGGCTGTCGCACCTGTACACGCTTATGTTCAGCGGCTGCGGCGGCTCGAGCGCGAAAAGGTCCATCACCGTCTTGGATGGGTTGTCCGAAATGTTTCCGGCGAAGAGCACCATCCCGTTCGGCGGCGTCTGCCTGTACTTCTTGAGCTCCGCGATTATGCGCTCCAGTGCGTCTATGACGTTGTTCCTTGTGGTCTTGGACTTGATGTTTCCTGCCTGGTTGACCTCCTCGCGGAGCCTGTTCGAGGTCTCGTGTATCGGGTAGCCCGAGGGTATGTAGACCGATACGAGCTCGGTTCCGCTGCCCCTGTATTCGGCGAGCTTGCGCAGCTTCTTCCTTAGCTCGTACATCACTTCCGTGTCCGCCATTGGAAATCAACCTATTGATTGCAGCATGATGCAATATGCATGGCCGCAACAATTGAAAAATGCGCTAGTGCGCCTCCTCGTTGACGACGAGCGCGCCGAGCAGCCTCCTCGCATCCCGGGGCTTGTCCACGGTTATGGAATCAAAGACCGCGCCGTCCTTCTTTCCCAGCACGTGCACGTTCGTTATGTTTATTTTCGCGTCCGCGAGCCTGCGCGTGAGCTCCGCGAGCGCGCCGGGCAAATCATTGAGCCTCACGACCAGCGACTCCGCGGGCAAGACCTCGTACCTGTTCTTTTCCAGCGCGGCCTTCGCCTTGTCGTACTTCGCGGTCAGCACGCCGAGGGTAATCACGGCCTTCTCGTCCATGACGTTCGCGTCTATCTGCTCTATGTTTATCTTCTCCATTGAGAGCACGTATGAAATGTCGGCGAGCAGCCCCACCTTGTCCTTCGCAATTATCACGAGTTCCTTCATCAAGCAGACCACCGCACAAGAAGCATTCCGCATTTTGCCTTTTTGCCAATTGGTGATGCGTTTCCATAATTTAAAAAGATTGCCATGCGCCTCTCCCGTTGGCCCGCCGCACCCGCGCCGCCCGCCGCCCGCGTGGAAATGCTTTTAAATATTTTCTACAAACTTACTACGCAATTCCCCGCAGCAGCGGAGATGCAGCAAGGGCGGCCCGCCGCGAAACGCCTGCGGGCTGCATGGATGAAAACAAAACGCGCGTGCAAACGCGATATGCGCAAAACCGCAATATGAGCGAATATTGGGCTTGACCGCGCGCAGCTTCCGGCAAAAAACGAAAAACCCAGGTAAGAAAATGGATTCCCTAGCCACTATTGGATTCACGCAGTTTTTCCTGTTTGCGCTCCTGAGCCTCGCGGCCGGGGCGGTCCTCTCGTTCCTCTTGAACAGGGATGCCAAGGCGAGCAAGTGGCTCGCGTTCGGATTGGGGATTCTGGGCTGCCTCGCGGGCATAGCAGCCGGCGCGGCCCCGCTGCTCGGCAACGCTGCGCCCTCGCTTTCGCTCGGCTCGTTCGCACCCCTCGGTACGTTCTCCTTCCAAATTGACGCCCTCTCCGGCTTCTTCGTAATCGTCGTTTCCCTCGTAGGCCTCGCAGTATCAATATATTCATTAGTATACGTGGACGAGTACGCGGAGAAGGGCTACAACATGGGGCTCTTCGGCTTCCTTTTCGACCTTTTCGTGCTTTCCATGCTCCTCGTGGTCACGTCGCAGAACGTCCTGCTCTTCATGGTTTTCTGGGAGCTGATGGCGCTCAGCTCGTTCTTCCTCGTGACATACGAGCGCAGGGACGAGGGCGTCAAGCGCGCCGGATTCACATACCTGCTTGTGGCGCACGCGGGCGCGGCGCTGCTAATACTAATGTTCCTCGCGCTCGCCGGAAGCTCGGGCAACAGCCTTGATTTCGCCTCCTTCCGCGGCGCGCAGCACGCGCCGCTCATGGCCAGCCTCATATTCGTGCTCGCGCTCCTCGGCTTCGGCTCCAAGGCCGGCGTGATTCCGATGCACATCTGGCTTCCGCAGGCGCACCCGCAGGCCCCGAGCAACATCTCCGCGCTCATGTCCGGGGTGATGCTCAAGGTGGCAATCTACGGCCTCGTGCGCGTGCTTTTTGACTTCCTCGGAGCATCGTCCTCTCCAGCTTGGTGGGGCGTCCTCGTGCTCGCGCTCGGAATAGTCTCGTCGGTTCTCGGCGTCCTGTACGCGCTCAACCAGCACGACATAAAGCGCCTGCTCGCGATGCACAGCATAGAGAACATAGGAATCATACTTCTGGGAATCGGCGCGTCCCTCATCTTCGCGAGCATGGGGCAGGGCTTCTTAGCCTCGCTCGCCCTGTTCGCGGCCCTCTACCACACCCTCAACCACGCGCTCTTCAAGAGCCTGCTCTTCCTCGGCGCGGGCGCGATAGCGAGCGCCGCGCACACGCGCGACATGGAAAAGCTCGGCGGGCTCGCCAAGCTCATGCCCGTGACCGGTGTGATGTTCTTCATAGCCTCGTTTGCCATTGCCGGCATTCCCCCGTTGAACGGGTTCGTGAGCGAGTGGCTCACCCTTCAGGCGCTCGTTTCCGGCGCGATGCAGCCCGGCGCGATGGCGCTCGTCTTCGGAGTGGCGGCCGCGGCGCTCGCCCTCACTGGAGCGCTCGCAATAGCGGGCTTCTCCAAGGCGTTCGGAATAATGTTCCTCGGAATACCGCGCAGCGAGAAGGCCGCGCACGCAAGGGAAGTCCCGGCAGCGATGCTCGCAGGCATGGCGTTGCTCGCGCTCGCCTGCATTGGCGCAGGCATATTTCCTTCCGCGATAGCCGGGTACGCGCTTCCCGCTGTTTCCTCAATGGGCTTTTCGTCCAGCGCCGCGGGAATAGTGGATTACAGCGCCGCGCTTCCCACGTTCGGCATATTCATTTTGTTGATAGTCCTCGGCGCGGCCGCCCTTCTCATCTATTGGATTAGCAACAGGCTCTCCGGGGCGCCCAATAAGGTTGACGTAACATGGGACTGCGGCCTCTACA
>JAKANX010000115.1 GCA_021823425.1 Microcaldota archaeon | reverse complement strand
TTCCGATCTCGCATTGCTGGGAACGGAGGGATTCGGCGACCAATTGCTGAAGAACCATTTCACGTTGTATCAGGGATACGTGGCGAACACGAACAAGCTCAACGACGCGATAACGGCGATGCTCGCCGACGGAAAGGCCGGAACGCCCGAATACGCGGAACTGAAAAGGAGGTTCGGCTGGGAGTTCAACGGCATGAGGCTGCACGAGAATTACTTTTCAGGAATGAAGAAGGGCGGAAGCGCGCGGAACCCGGATTCCAAGCTCGGAAAGCAGATAATTGCGGATTTCGGCTCGTTCGAGAACTGGGAGAAGGATTTCCGGGCCACCGGGGCGATGAGGGGCATAGGCTGGGCAATCCTGTATTACGACGTATACGCAAAAAGGCTGTACAACACGTGGATAAACGAGCACGACGTGGGGCACCCGGTGGGATGCGCTCCGTTCATGGTGATGGACGTTTTCGAGCACGCGTACATGCTGGACTACGGGCTGAAGAGGGCGGACTACATAAACGCGTTCTTCAAGGCGATTGACTGGGAGGGCGTGGAAAGGCTCTCGAACTGGATTTAGGGCGGAGGCTCTTTTTCTACTTGATAATGACGCGCGCCGTAGCGGAGCCCCATTTGAAGACATAGGGCTTTTTCTGCGCGAAGACCTTGAGGTCCTCGGGTATTCCGCCCATCTCGTTGTTCGCCTTCTTTATCTCTTCTGTCATGGACGCCATCGTCCTTATCGCGGCGAACGCGAGGGTGTCGCTGACGTTCGTCTTTGCGCTCTCTTCCACCATTTGCTTTGCCAGCGCGAAAACGACGTCCCTGTGCTTAATTAGGTCCTGCAGGTGCGCGAAAAGCGCCTCCTTGCTCCCTTTGGGCTGCCCGTCCTGTATGCCCTCGGAAAGGACGTCTATCTTGGCGCCCTTGTTCTGCCTCTTGAGCGCGGAATAAGTGGTGAATATCTCGAACGTGATGCGCCTCGCAAAGAGCGGGAAGTAGCCGAGCGCCTCCATCTTGTGGCCTTCGGAGACCCACGGGTTGTTCATGAAGTTAATCAGGAATTTTTCCATTTCCGCGTTCATCTTCACCGTGCCTATGTTAATTTTGGGCATTATCTTCTCGTAGATGTTCACGAGCGCTCCGGCGCGCTGCCTCCTGTGGGTCTCGTTCCTGCGGCTCGCGACCTCGGCGATGATTTCGTCGGTGCGTATTGAAAGCTCGTCCATGGATTTCTGGACCGCCTCCCAGCCCATCACCATTTCAGGGGGCCATTTCGTGCGCGATTTGGGCGCGGATACGGCCTTTCCCGTTATGGACTCGGCGATTTCCCTTGCCTCGGGGTCCAGGTCCGTTTCGCCCAGCACCTTGTCCTCTAGGTGGTCCATCGCGCTCTGGCGGCTGAGGTTGCCCTCGTCCACGAGCTTTTTCACTGTTTCAAGGATGATTTTGAGGTCCTCGGCGGGCATCTCGGAAGTCGCCATTTCAAGGATTGTATTGTAAGCCTGGCTTCCCTTGTAGAAATCAATGAGCCCCTGGAGGCTTGCACCTTCATCGTCGGACATATGCGTAACCTGCTACATATTTTATACTATAATTACCACTAAAGGAGTATATAAAGCTATTGCCCATGGGCAAACGGCACCGCGTCCGCTGGATCAGGGGAAAATGAAAAGAAGTTCCCGAGGCGGGAAAACTAAAATGAAAACAAAAGATTAACTGAGGGATATCTTGACGAACACGTCGTCAGGGACCTTTATCCTCAGGATGTTCCTTATGCTCTTCTCGTCCGCTTCCACGTAGAGAAGGCGCTTGGAAATCCTCTTGGACCAGTGCTCGTAGGTGTCGCTCCCGTCCCCGCAAGGCGTGCGCCTCGTGGTTATGGAGAGCTCTTTCCTCGGCATGGGAATGGGCCCGCGTATCTTCATCCCGAAGTTCTTCGCGAGCTCCCTTATCTGGCTCACCACCGCGACGATGTTCTTGGGCCTCTCGCCGCTCAGGGTGATTTTTACCTTGCTTGCCATGGAATCACTGCTTCTTCTCCACTACGTCGAGCACCACTCCTGCTGCAACGGTCTGGCCCATGTCCCTGATTGCGAACCTCCCCAGAGGGGGGAAGTCGGAGAACTTCTCAATCACTATCGGCTTGAGCGGCTGTATCTTCACGATTGCCACGTCGCCGGTCTTGAGGAAGTCGGGCGTGCCCGGAACCGGCTGTCCGGTCTTGGGGTCCTTCTTCTCAACGAGCGCGGTGAACTTGCCCGCGAAGTGCGTGGTGTGGATGTGTATCACCGGGGTGTATCCGACGGATACCGCGGTCGGGTGGTTGAGCACCACTATCTGCGCCGTGAACTCGGCCGCCACTTTCGGCGGGTTGTTCGACGGGCCGATGACCTCTCCCCTCTTGATGTCGTTCTTCTCCACTCCCTTCACGTTGAACCCGACGTTGTCGCCCGGGTTGGCCTCCGTGAGTTCCTGGTGGTGCATTTCAATCTTCTTGACTTCTCCCTTCTTGCCCGAGGGCATGAAGATTATCGGCATGTTGAGCACCAGCTTTCCGGTCTCTACCCTGCCCACCGGGACCACTCCGTGGCCGGTGATGGAGAACACGTCCTGCACCGGGAGCCTGAGCGGCTTGTCCACCGGCTTTGCGGGAAGAACTACGTTGTCAAGCGCGCCAAGGAGGGTGTTGCCCGTGTACCAGGGCATCTTGTCCGACTTCTTGGCGATGTTGTCGCCGTTGTACGAGGAAGCCGCAATCCACTGGACGTTCTCGGTCTTCCATCCCATTCCCTTGAGGAGCTTCTCGGCCTCTGCCTTGACCTCGTTGAACTTGTTCTGGTCGTAGCCGACCGCGTCCATCTTGGACAAGTTGACTATGAGCTGGGTTATTCCGAGGACCTTTGCAAGGAACGCGTGCTCCTTGGTCTGGGGCTGGATTCCGTCCTTCACGGAAATCACCAATACGGCCGCGTCTGCCTGGCTTGCACCGGTAATCATGTTCTTGACGAAGTCCTTGTGCCCCGGCGCGTCGATAATCGTGTAGTGGTACTTCGGGGACTCGAATTCCCTGTGGGAGATGTCGATGGTGACTCCCCTTTCCCTTTCCTCCTTGAGCTCGTCCATGACGAACGCGAATTCGAAGGTTGCCTTCCCTACCTTTGCCGCCTCGTCCTTGAGCTTTGCGAGCATCTGCTCCGAGACCGCTCCGGTCTCGTACAGGAGCCTTCCGACTGTCGTGGACTTACCGGCATCTACGTGGCCGATAAACACTATGTTCACATGGGGTTTCTTTGCCATATTTTCACCTATTCAGATTAGCAGTA
>JAKANX010000114.1 GCA_021823425.1 Microcaldota archaeon | reverse complement strand
GGCGAGGGCGACAGGATTGCCGGGGCCGCCGCGGGAATCAGGACCGTTTTGGTAAAGCCCGGCTCCGTTCAATATGCCTCTTTTTGAACTCCTCGCGGCATATGAGCAGGATTCCGAAGAACAGCGACCAGAGGAAGAACGGGTACGCGGTTATGTGCAGCACCGCAGCCAGATCTGCTCCCGCAAAGTACGCGTACGCCGCGATGGACGCCACCGCGACCGCTATCACGCCGAGGATGATGAACATGTTCTTAAGCCTCGCATAATACGACTTGTACGTCACTCCCGCGGTGATTATGCAGGCCGAAAGGGCCAGCGCGTTGGAAACCACGTTCATCGTGCCGTCCCCGTAGAATATCCCTTCGCCCATCACGCCGATTGCGATAAGGCCTGCGCAAGCCGCAAGCACAGGGTTCTTGGAAATGAGGTAATGCGCGACCGCGAGAACGCCGAGCCCGACCAGTACGCAGGCGACGCTGAACACAATCGGAATTCCAGAGAGGCCGGGCATTAGGGCCGAGAGGAAGAATATGACGGCGCCTGTTGACATAAGCCATCCGCCCAGCGTCCGCATATCGAGGTCCATAGCAAAAGCCCTGAATTGGCTTACTCATGCTTGACTTAAATGTTTGCCCTGAGCCTAGGAGTTTTAAAGGAAAAATGAATGCAAGGGGCAAATGCCCCCTGCTGGACTCAGGTACTATGCAATACCCGCACATTTTGCGCGGACAATGCTAGATTTGAGTCCGGCTGATTATGCAAGGGGCAGGATTTGAACCTGCGTAGACGCTAGGCCACCAACCCCTGAAGCTGGCACGTTTGACCGGGCTCCGCCACCCTTGCACACCATGCAGACAGGGGGCTGCCGCCCCCTTTCCGCCTAGTGGAACCTACCTATCCCCCGCTACGGGGGCTGCCGCCCCCGAACCCCTCGGGATATTTAGTTCCACGGAATTTCCGAACAGGAAACCCCAAACTGAAAACTGTTTTAGCCCCGACCGGATTCGAACCGGTGTCACAAGGTCCAGAGCCTCGTATCCTTGACCGCTAGACTACGGGGCTGCAAGTAGGCGTCTGAACACTTATCTTATCCTGCAAAAAGTTTTTATATGGTGCATTAGAAGTAGGGGCGAGGTGGAAAAATGGCAGTTGACGCTTTGGCAGGACTTTCAGTATGCGCATTTCCCGCAGTAATCGTCGCAGGCGTGCTCGTTTTAAGCTCCGTGAGGATAGTGAACCAGTGGGAGCGCGGCCTCAAGTTCACGCTGGGGAAGTTTTCAGGCATGGCCGAGCCGGGCGTCGCATTCGTCATCCCAATCGTGCAGTCCCTCCGCACCGTTGACACGAGGATACTCACGATTGACATTCCGAAGCAGGAAGTGATGACCAAGGACAACGTGCCCATGGGCGTCAACGGCGTCGTTTTCTTCAAGGTGGAGGATCCGGAGAAGGCGGTGCTCAAGATACAGGACTACCACTACTCGGTCTCCCAGTACGCGCAGACCGCGCTCAGGGACGTTGTCGGCAGCAAGGAAATGGACGCGGTGCTATCCAACAGGGACGAGGTCGCCGACGAAATCAAGTCCATCGTGGACAAGGAGACCGTTGAATGGGGCATAGACGTCACGAACATCAAGATACAGGACATAGAGCTGCCCGCGGACATGAAGAGGATAATGGCCAAGCAGGCGGAGGCCGAAAGGGACAAGAGGGCCAAAATCATAGAAAGCGAAGGGGAGCTCATGGCATCCGAGAAGGTCGCGCAGGCAGCCGCGCTCCTTGCCAAGACGCCCGGAGGGTTGCACTTGAAGACGCTGCTCACCATTTCCAACGTGGCTGCATTCGACGGCAACTCCATCGTCTTCGTGACGCCGGTGGAGCTGCTAGAAGCGATGAAGGGCGTTGCAGGATTGACCGGTGCGACCAAGAAGAAGGGCGAATAGCCCCCTTTTTATTCTTTTTTATCCTAAATTCATATGCTAATAAGCGGTTTCCAGTTTCGCGAGTTTTCGGTTTTGGATTTACGAAACCCGAAACGGGGGACCCGGACCGCTCTTGGGCTGGTAGATCAACGGTAGATCGCATCGTTCGCAACGATGAGGCTGAGGGTTCAAATCCCTCCCCGTCCATATAAAAGGGGCATATAATCCTGATTTGGCTTGCCCCTTTTATCAACCCCGTCTTTTTATCTTCAATCAAACCGGGTTTGCGCGGCGGCAAGCCGCTCGCGCAAACAACCGCCAAATCCTCCGGATTTGGCCCCTACCAAACCTATTTATTCCTCCGCTGCGTCCCTTTAGCGGGTGGTCGCATGGGGATAGTGCAGGAATTCAAGGACTTTTTGAACGAATACAAGGTGGTCGGGCTCGCAGTAGCGTTCATAATGGGCGCAGCAGCAACCACGCTTGTGCAATCGCTGGTCAACGACTTGATTATGCCAATAGTAGGAGTGGCGATTCCGGGCGGGGACTGGAGGACCGCCGTGTTCGCGCTTGGCCCGGTGCAGCTCAAGTGGGGCTCGTTCCTCGGCGCGCTAATAAATTTCGTAATCATCGCGTTCGTGATCTTCATGATAGCCAAGATAGTGCTGAAAGAGGAAAAAGTGGGCAAGAAATAGCCTTTTTACTTTATTATCCCTTTTTTCACGAGGTATTCGGCAACGAGTATTTCGCCCTTGGCAGCGCCCTTCCTGGTGTTGTGCGAGAGGACGACGTACTTGATTCCGTTCCTGAACACCTCGTCCTTCCGTATGCGCCCAACTGTAGTGGCCATGCCGCCCCCTGCGTCGCGGTCCCTCCTGGGCTGTGGCCGATTGTCCTCCATGCGCACCAGTATGCTCTCCTTGGGCGCCGAGGGAAGGTCTCCGAACTCCCTCTGGAATTTCTCGTTGAACCTTTTTATCGCGGCCCGGTAATCGTCGGGCGCGCACGCCTTTTCAGTCTCCACGAACACGGTCTCCATATGCCCCTCGCGCACGTTCGCGCGCGTGCACGTGCAGCTCACAGCAAAGGCCGCGTTCTTCACGTCCCTGCCCTTTAGCGCGCCCAATATCTTGACGGTTTCCTTGTTCACCTTGTCCTCCTCCTTGGCTATGTAGGGGATGATGTTGTCTATTATGTCCAGCGAGGGCACTCCCGGATAGCCTGCCCCGGAAAGGGCCTGCATGGAAGTCATGAACACGTTCCTTATCCCGAACTCGTCGTAAATCGGCTTGAGCGAAATCGCGAATCCGACAGTGGTGCAATTCGGGCCCGGGACCACGAATCCCTTCCAGCCCCTTTCCTTCTGCTTTTCCACGAGCGGCGCGTGCGAGGCGTTCACCTCCGGAATAAGTATGGGAACGTCCTCGTCG
>JAKANX010000113.1 GCA_021823425.1 Microcaldota archaeon | reverse complement strand
CTCGCCTCGTGGTGCGCGTACGGGCAGGGCACTGACAAATACATGAAATACCGGGAGGCGCTGTTTTCCAATCAGGATTCGTGGAAAGCCGGGGGCAACGCGAGCATTGCCGCGCTCGCCCAGTCTTCAGGGTTGGACATGGCAAATTTCACATCTTGCTTCGCGAGCGCGAAATATTCCGGTGAGGTTGCAAAGCTCGTGAAGGAGGGAAATGAGATAGGCATTTACGGCACGCCCACTTTCTTCATAGGCAACCGGAGCTTCGTTGGCGCCGTAACGTACGAGGAGCTCAAGTCCGCGATAGACGCGGGGCTGAGCAAGAATTAGATTATGGGGAAGAGCCTGAAGCAGGAAACCTGCTGCAGGTCCAGCCCTCCCACTTTGCGGCTATCCTAGCACTTTTCTGGCAACTCCGAGTACCCCGAGCGCACCGAGTACGATGGCTATACCTATGCCAGCGCTGAGCGCGAGGCTAGCGAGCGAACTCGCCATACCGGCCAGATTAAGCCCGATACCGGTCACTATAAGCACACCGACTATACCAGCGCCGCTTATTCCGAATATTGCTATCTTCTGCATGTTTTCACCTCCCTTGCGTTCTGCAGGATTGCAGTGATAGCATTTCAACGAGAGGATTTTTAAACTTAATTCTTTAAGTAATTACTTAAGTAAGATAGTTAAGCATATAAAGATTTTGTACGCAAGAGGTACATGGCGGAAACCGAAGGGAGTTTTATTGATGAAGCACTGGTTTCCAATTCGAGGATTTTTTCACTGCCCAGACTACTAATTCTTGGCGGGCTACTGAAATACGGATTGGATGGTGCGACGTTCGTGGAACTACGCGCGGGATTAAAGCTTCCTGATGGCGTTCTGTCTGCCAATCTGAAGGCATTGAAAAATATGGGATATCTAAAGTCGCAGAAAACCGGCATGGGAAAAAGACGAAAACAAACTGCATATAACATAACTGAAGAAGGCAAAGGCGCCCTAGTGACAGCAAAAGACTTGCTCAAAAAATGGGTTAGAGAGGTGGAGAAGAATGGAACGATTGGACAAATTGATCGCGTGCCTAGCAGAGATGGGGTTTAAGCCTAAGATAAGTAAGTTTGAAGATCGACTTAGAATGCAAAAGATTGCTTGCCTTATGGAATTGATGGGAACAGACATAGGATATCATTTTTACTCTACGCATATACGTGGGCCATATTCTACAGCCCTCACTCAAGATATATTCAGTTCAATCGAGAAGGTTGAAACGCTTAAAACGGCGTGCAATTTGGAAGAAAAAACGCGGAATGCTGCAAAAAAGATAGCGGAAATAAGCAGGCTGGATCCTTATTCACTGGAAATAATGGCGACATATCTTTTTTTCGTAATAAAAGAGGGAAAAAATGAAAAAGATGCGGTTCTAGCCTTAAAAAAACTAAAGCCGTTTATCGCGGATGATCAAATGGCAGTTGGATTGTCGCGGGCAAAACAGCTTATCCCGCTTTATTCAGAGAATGAGTTGGCGGATGCAAGAAAGGAATTCGCTGAAATAGAAACTATCGATATGCGTGATTGAAATGACGCCTTCTAAGGCAGATATATGGCTAGTGAACTTAGGCGGTGCGATGGGTCACGAGCAAAAGAAAGAACGCCCGGCAATAATGTGGAGGGACATGGACCATATGGGACTCGCCATATTGGTTCCGCTTACAAGCAAAATAGAAAGAAGCAAACTTCCCCACACATATGTTGTTTCTCCCTCTTTGAAAAATGGGCTCGATCACGAAAGTGTTGCGTTGATATATCAAATAACTACAGTAGATAAAAAACTACGGTTCGTAAGAAAACTTGGCGAACTTGAGGAGACGGACATAAAAGCAATTGCTGGATTAATCAAGGATATGCTAAAACTCTGATTTTATAAAATTTAGGCGAGATGAATAATTATGATTTCAGAAAAGCTGCGCGAGGATTTCCCGATATTGGAGAAGCACAAGGACATCATCTACTTTGACAACGCGTGCACCACGCTCAAGCCGAAGCAGGTAATAGAAGCGGAGATGAGATATTACACGGAATACGGGGGGTGCGCGGGCAGGAGCGCGCACAGGCTCTCCAAGCTCGTGAGCGAGAAGGTGGAGGAAGGGAGGGGCAAAATAGCATCGTTCGTGGGCGCGAAGCCCGAGAACATAGTGTATACTAAAAATTGCTCGGAAGCGCTGAACCTCGTCGCAAAGACGTTTGATTTTTCCAAGAGGAAGAAGGTCGTGGGAACGATATTGGAGCACCACTCGTCCATGCTCCCGTTTGAAATTAAGGCGCTGAACAAGGAGATAGAGCTGGTTTACGCAAAACCCATGCCTGACGGCACTTTCGACTTATCGGTGTATAACGAGCTCATAGACCGGAACACCGCCCTCGTCGCAGTCCATCACACGAACAACACGCTCGGGACCAAGAACCCGGTCGCGGAAATCGCGAAGATTGCGCACGACAACGGCGCGCAAATCATCGTGGATGCGGCGCAGGGCGTCCCGCACTCGGAAATAAATTTCCGGAAAATGGACGCGGATTATCTTACATTCTCCGGGCACAAGATGCTCGGGCCCACCGGAATCGGGGCGCTGGTCGCGAAATACGAGCACCTGGACAGGATGCCGCCCTTCATAGTCGGAGGGGATACAATAGAGCAGGTCAAGACCGATTCGGTTGTTTGGGCCAAGCCGCCGCGCAAGTTCGAGGCCGGAATTCAGCACTATGCCGGGATAATCGGGCTCGGTGAGGCCGCGGAATATTTGAAGCGCGTCGGCCTAAAGAACATAGAGCAGCACGAGCGCGAGCTTGCGAAAATAGCCATGGACGGGCTCTCGGACGTGCAGAACATGAGGATTTACGGGCCCAAGGACGTTTCTAAAAGGACCGGAATATTCACGTTCAACGCGCGCGGAGTCACGCCGCACCAGGTCGCGATAATGCTGGACAAGATGAAGGGAATCGCCGTAAGAAGCGGGGTTTTCTGCGCGCAGCCGGGAATGGAGCACATAGGCGCGTGCGACGGCGCGGTGCGCGCGTCGTTCTATTTGTACAATACGAAGAAGGAAGTGGAGACTTTCACCGAAACGGTGAAGCAGATTGTCCAGCTCGGCTAGTTCCACGCCGCGTCCTTGGTGAACGCCAGCTCCTTCTTGGCCTTTTCCATCTTCTTGGAGGGCTTGGGCTCGTCCAGAAGGGCGGATTTGCCGCAAAACGGGCGCTTTTCCTCTTTGGCGGGCACGGCCTCCTGCTTCGCCTGCTTGTTCAATTTCTTCATGGAGCTCACTCCCGGAAAAGGGGAAGGGTGGAGCATCTGGGGCCGCCGTCGGCTTTCACGA
>JAKANX010000112.1 GCA_021823425.1 Microcaldota archaeon | reverse complement strand
AGAAAAGGGAATATGAATGGGCTCACACGGATTCGAACCGTGGATTTTCTGCGTGTAAGGCAGACGTCTTAACCGCTCGACTATGAGCCCTCAGAACAAGGTAAATAAGCGGAAAAGGGAATAAAAATGCGCTAGTGGCTGCGCATGGAGAAAGGCTGGAGGAATATGTAATGCTTCTCCTTGCCCTCGAGCTCGCTCAGTATCCTGTGCACGAACAGTATCGCAGGGTCCGGAATGGAGTGTATCCTCCCCCTCAGGTCCGCGAAGCTCTCGAAAGGCTTCTTCTCCCTCTCCCCGAGCAGCGACTCTAGGTGCTTCTTGCCCACGCCAGGAAGCAGCTCGAGCTGGTGCACCCTCATGGAAATGGGCGCCGCCTTGTTTATGAACGACACGAAATCGGGCTCCCTCTCGGTCACTATGGACTTCAAAATCACGGTGAGGTTGTCCTTTGCGCTGCCGGTGAGCTGCGGGAACGCGAGCTTGCCCTTTATCCTCTCAACCTCGGTGCGCTGCTCCTTTCCTATATACACCTTCTGGCCGATGGAAATCGCGGCATCGGGCTTGACGGTCGCCTCGAGCAAGGTGAAGAACTGGTGGCCAATCATTTGGACCATCGGCTCCTTCCTGACGTCGGCCGACCTGCCCTGCGGGAGATACTCTATTATCCATGCGTATTCTTCCATTGCCTCCACCCCTTCTGCGAATTAGAATTATTTGAGAAGCTTTAAAATTTCTTCCGCCTCCGCGTCGCTCAGCTCAACCTTGTCCCTGAGCGCAATCGCCTTGACGGTTTCGGGGTATTTGGGCACGGTGTTCACAATCGCCACCGCGACTTCGGCGGTCACGCGCTTGTTCTCCATGATTTTCTCGACGAGCTTCACTGCCTCCTTCTTCTCCTGCTTGGCGAACTTCTCGCAGTACTCCTGGGCCTGCTTCTGCTCGTAGCCCAGCTCGCCCTCCTTCTCCCTCGCCTTGAGGGTGTCCTTGACGCTCGCGATTGTCACGGGAGCCGATGAGTTTACCTTCATTTTCCCAAACCTCTAAGCCGCCTTCACCGCGGCCCTGGTGATGTGCACCGGGCTCACGATGAGCTCCTTCCTGGACTTGCCGTCCCTTATGCGGACGACGTACGAGTTGCCCTGCTTGCGCACGACCTCGCCGCCCCTGCCGTTGTAGCGCGGGTGCGGGACGCCCTTGAAGTAGGGCTTTATCGCTATCACTACCTTCTCGCCCGGCGAAAACGGCTTGACGAACTCGTTCACCGTGAGCTTCTTCTGCATCCTGGTGGACTTGGTTCCCTTTGAAAAGAATCCCTTTGACCTCTTTACCATATTCATCTACCTCTAACCATTAATTTCACACTAAGTCGGGTATTGTATTTATGGGTCAGGGGTTTTTAAACATTCCCTTTTTAAATCTTTATAAATAGGCATGATTGCTTATTCTTAAACCTTATGGAGGGTGATTGCTTTGGCAAAGGACATAGACTTCAAGATAACGAACATGGTATCCTCGGCGAACCTCGGCCTCGAGCTCGATCTCTTCTACATCGCGCAGCGCATCAAGGAGATAGAGTACGAGCCCGAGCAGTTCCCCGGAGCCATACTCAAGTTCAAGGACCCCAAGGCCTCGCTCCTCCTGTTCAAGAACGGGAAGGTCGTGTGCGTGGGATGCAAGGACGAGGAGACCATCGCAAAGACGCTTGACAAGACCGTGAAGCTGCTCAAGCCCTACGCGAAAAAGATACTGACGAACAAGAAGCCGGTGTTCGTAGTGACCAACATAGTCGCGAGCGCGAACCTCAACATGCCGTTGGACCTCTTCGCGATTGCCTACAAGGTCAAGGACGTCGAGTACGAGCCCGAGCAGTTCCCCGGAGCCATACTCAAGTTCAAGGACCCGAAAGTCTCGCTCCTGCTCTTCAAGAACGGGAAAGTGATTTGCGCCGGAGCAACGAACAAGAAGCAGATAAAGGACACGCTGGTCAAGGCCAAGGCGATGCTTTCCAAGTACGCAGGAAAGTGAAGAAAGAATAATTTTCAGTTTTTCATCCGGTCAGCGGAGCCGCCAGCACGAACGGGCTGGGCTCGCCGTCGTGGAGCCCCTTGAGGTCCCCATCAACTTTTGGCGAGCGCATCCTGAGCCACGCCACGGCCGGGAAATCCTCCATCTTGAGCGTCCTGAGGATGTCGCGCCTTATGGGCGCGAGCTCCCTGTCGTATTCAGCGGCGCCCTCCTCGTCCCTGCCCTTTATCTTTTGGAGAATCCGCTGCACGTGCCTGCCCATCACGTCGCGGGCTATCCCAGCGTTCGGGTCGCGGCCGTTCACGTTAACGCGTTTTTGCGCAATTTTTTCCATGCAATCAGCAGGGGAAATGCTCCCTCGGGCCGCCCATCTGGTTCGCGCCGCAATCCGTCATGTTCATGGCGTCAAATATTCCCTTGGCGGTCCTGGAATTGGCGTAGAGCGCCTCGAGCGTCTTGCCATTTCTCTTCGTGTCGTGCGGAGAGAATGCGAGCGTGGAGAGCACCTCTTCCTTGACGTTCCCATCCGCGGTATCGAACACCCGTGCGCCCGCCTTCGCATCCGTTTTCAGCAGCCAAATCAAGCCGGCTGCGCTCTGCCCGAGCTTGGCCATGGCGGTCTCTCTCACGTTTTCATGCCTGCCCATGGTCATTTTTTTGAGTAGCGGAAGGTCGTCAACTCCGCGCGCCGCCCTTGCGGCAACGCCTTCGTCCTTCGCGCCGATGGCAACATTGAATAGGAGATCTCCGTCGCTGATTTTGTCCACGGCCGCGAACCCCACCTTGGGCTTGTCCGTCTGGATTGCGGTTTGCGCCAGGAACTTCTGGTCGCCCATCTCCCTTACGGCCCTGAGCCTGTCGGTCGTCTTCATCGTTGGCGCAGCAGCCGCAGCAAAGCTTCTTATTTCCCTTGCCGCGCTTCCCGGAGCGCCGTTAAAGCATTTCATTCCGTTTGACATTTCCCACCACCTGTTATAATCGGTTGATTAAGATTGTTTTTAAATCTTTGTCACAAAACTTCGTCGCCCGTCCCCGCTATATCTTCTCCACCACTTTCGTTTCGTTGTTCCCGTTGGTGAGCTTGTTCACCTTGTCGTAGAACTCGCCCTGCGCGCCCGCCGGGATTTCCACCACCACAATCAGCGAGCCGTCGCTGGCCCACTGCTCCCTCAGTATCCCCCAGCCCTTGAGCGAGCCGTATGAGCGGTGCGCGTATTCCGGAGGTATCTTGACTGCAATCTTGAGCTTTTCAAATTTGAGCGGGATTATCGCCCGTATCTCCTTGATTATGTCCGGGAGCTGCTCGCGCGCGTCCTTGAACGGGTCCACGTGTATCCT
>JAKANX010000019.1 GCA_021823425.1 Microcaldota archaeon | reverse complement strand
GAGCGATTACGAATACCGGCTCTACGGGATGGACAGGGCGCAGGAGGCCGGAATTGACGACGTCGGGATAGGCGCGCTGTTCGGTCTCCACGATTACCGCTACGAGGTGCTGGCGATGCTCGCGCACGCATCCCATCTGGAGGCGAAATTCGGGGCCGGGCCGCACACGATTTCGGTTCCGCGTTTGGAGCCTGCGCAGGGGGCTCCGCTCGCGTCCAAGCCGCCGCACCCCGTTTCGGACGCGGACTTCAAAAAACTGGTTGCGGTTTTGCGCATGGCGGTCCCGTATACCGGGATGATACTCACGACCAGGGAAAAGCCGCCGTTCCGGGACGAGATTTTCGCGACCGGGATTTCGCAAATCTCTGCGGGGTCCAAGACACAGCCTGGAGGATACGCCAAGGGCAAAAAGGAGCTGGAGCAGTTCGCCGTTTCCGATGAACGCACTCTTCCGCAGGTCGTGAACGACATACTGGGCGAAGGTTTCTACCCTTCGTTCTGCACCGCCTGCTACAGGGTGGGCAGGACAGGGGAGGATTTCATGCGCCTTGCGAAACCGGGAGCGATAGGGAATTTCTGCACGCCGAACTGCATACTCACGTTCAAGGAATACCTCCTTGACTACGCGTCGCCGGAACTGCGCAGCAAGGGCGAGAAGGTAATTGAGCGCGAGCTTCTGGAAATCAGCGACCCAAAAAGGCGCGAACTCACGAAAAAGAAGCTGCTCGAGCTGGAAAAGGGGAAGCGGGACCTTTATTTCTGATTTTATTCCGGGCTGCGCACGTATGCGAAATAGTTTTAAAGGTGGTCTGGAAATTACGCGTATGCCCAGAATGAAGCCGTTCGCAGCCGCACTCATTTTCCTCCTTCTGCTCTGCGGCCCGCTCTTTTCGGCGGATTATTTCACCGCTTCGTTCGCTTCCCCTCCGGGCGAGGGGGAAATCGCGGCGCTTCATTCCTCTGGTTTTGAAATCGTCGCGTACGCAGGGGACAATTCCTACATAGTGCGCTCCATTTCCGGAATGGCCCGCGCGCCTTTATCGCCCGCACATGGCGGCGGCGCAAGCATATCCCCGCTTTCCTCTACTGCCCGCGTTTCCCTTGCCGCGCAAAACGCGTTCCAGCAGGAATCGGTGGCAGTCTTGTACAAGGGCGAGGACGCGGACGCGATACTCTCGGAAATCATGCGGTTCGCGCAGGCCTACAAATACAACGGCGAGACAATCGTCCTACTTAACGTTTCCCCGGAGCAAACTGCGCAAATCGCGGCAATTCCCGGAATAATGCTGATTGAGGAGCGCAGGGAAAACACCATCTTCAACGATTACGCGGGCCCGGTCCTCGGGGCGACGAGCGTGCGCTCGCTTCTGGGCATGAACGGCTCCGGAGTCGTGGTTACGGTTGCAGACACCGGGCTGGACACGGGCAACATCTCCACCATCCACCCCGATTTGCGCGGACGCGTGCTCAACGTGAGCGGGTGGTGCGACAACGTGCGGCTCTTCTGCGGGGCGACGAATCCAACGGGACAGGACCTGCACGGCCACGGAACCCACGTTTCGGGCTCGGTGGCGGGCAACGGCTCCATCAACGCCACCATATTGGGAACGGCGCCAGCATCGCGGCTTTTCGTGCAGAGCCTGAACGCGGTAGGCAACAACGTGATTTACACCCCTTCGGACCTGCGCGACCTGTTCGCCGAGGCGAAGGGCAAGGGCGCGGCGGTGCACACGAACTCGTGGGGCGACCACGCGGACACGTATTCAAGCGCGGCGTACGCCGCGGACGATTTCATACACACCAACCGGAACTTCACGATACTTTTCGCAGCCGGCAACGACGGCCCGACTTCCGGGACGGTGAGCTCGCAGGCGAATGCGAAGAACACTATCACCATAGGTTCGGTGGGAAGCACGCGCTCGGGCGGAAACCCGAACGCGATATCCAGCTTCTCCTCCAGGGGCCCGGCAGCGGACGGAAGGATAAAGCCCGACCTTGTGGCGCCCGGCGAAAACATACTCTCCACCCTCTCCTCGCTTTCCTCAACCAATCCGTGCGGGTGGGGCACGTACAACGGCTCGTACACTTTCTGCGGCGGGACCTCCATGGCGACTCCGCTTTCCGCAGGAGTTGCGGCGCTCACGGTGCAATACCTGAAAGCCAACAAGTCCATTCCCAACCCTTCGGCAGCCGCAGTCAAGGCGGTCCTCGTGGCTGGCGCGGAGCCGATAACGTCATACGGGGCGATTCCCAACAACGTAGTCGGATTCGGAAGGATAAACGCCAGCAAGTCCTTCGCAGCTGACGCGCCGTACGTTCTCCGCGTTTCCGATGCCGAGCGCAACCTCAGCACCGGGAATTCCACATCATTTACATTCATGGTCGCCAACACATCAGTCCCAGTACGCTTCGTTCTGGTTTGGACGGATGTGGCGTGCACTTCCGGAACGTGCGACGCCAAGGCGCTCGTGAACGACCTTGACCTCAAGGTCACGCAACCCGACGGCTCGTGGTTCAGGGGCAACAACCAGACGATAAACTCGTCTTCCGCGGACCACGTGAACAACGTGGAGCTGGTAAACATCACTGCCCCGCAGGCGGGCATTTACACCGTGAACGTATCCGCGAGCGCGGTGCCCATGGGCCCGCAGGACTTCGCGCTCGCGGTGCTTGGAGGCCTGGACTCAATTCCTCCGCAAGTCGCGATTTCAGCGCCTGCTGCCAACGGCGTCTTCAATTATACTAATATTTCCCTGAACTTCACCGCGTCCGACAATGTCGCGGTGGATTCCTGCTGGTATTCGCTAGACAACGCGGCTAACGTCTCGCTTCCCGGATGCGCGAACACCAGCATATCCGGGCTCTTGGCGGGGAACCACTCGCTGGGCGTTTTCGCGAACGACAGCTCCGGCAACACGGGCAATTCCCAATCCAATTTCAGCGTTGACCCATACCCCCCCGTTATAACAATACTGCTGCCCCTTCCCGACCCCGCGGTAACGCACGAGCGCAACGTTTCCTTGAACTTCACGGTGCTGGACAACATTTCAGGCGTGAGCTCGTGCTGGTATTTCCTTGACGGCAACATCGCGAACCTTTCCGGGTGCGCGAACACCACGCTGCTCAACGTGAGCGACGGCACGCACGTGCTGGACCTTTTCGCGAACGACAGCGTGGGCAACGCGAATTTCTCAATAGTGGGCTTCATGGTGGACTGGTCGCCCCCCGCGGTAAATCTTTCCTTCCCGGGCGACGGCAACGCGACCTCCAACTCAACAGTTGCGTTCGTCTGGAACTCCACGGACAACCTCGCCACTACTACGAACTGCACCCTTCTCGTGGACAATTCAAGCTACCCGGCCAATTGCACGAATTCGTCGCTCTGCTCGCTCGCGCTAAATTTGACCGAGGGCGCGCACAATTGGCAGGTGAATTGCACGGATGGCGGCCTGTCCAACGTTTCCGAGCAGAGAACTCTTTACGTGGACCTTCACGCGCCCGCCATAGGCAATATGACCCCCGCGAACGCCACTTACACGAACGAAACGTCCGTCCTTCTTTCCGCGAACATCACGGACAACCTCGCCCCCTCATCGCAGTGCAATTTCATCGTTGACGGCACCCCGGTCCCGCGCGGCCTTCTCTCAATCCCCAACGGAACGCCTGCAACGGCCGGCTCGGACAGCTTCCAACTCGTCGGGCCGGGCGGCTCGGCCTCTCTTCAGATGGACGATGGGCTGGGCGGCACCGTAATCTGCGTGCTCCCCCCCGGCCGATACGCGAGGTTCTCTTCCTCCCTTGTTTTCTACCCGGCCAATGCTACTGTTGTTGGCAACGCGTCGGGCGCGAGCAACGCGAGCGGGGAAGGCGCGGACAACTCAGTTTATTATGTGACTCAGGACGTTTCCGCGACATGCGCGAACGTCCAGCCCGGCGATTCCATAATGAAAAAGAACGGCTCCGACTACTACCTCGCGTTCAGAGGCGCGGGGGGCGCAGGGAACCCGATAAACCTCGCTTACGGGAACGACACCCTTACAATTTCAGCGGGAAACGCGGTTTCGCTCACCATTGACGGGGCGATTTACGGCTCGTGCACCCTGCCTGCGGGCAACTACACGAAGCTGTCCGACTACTCCGGAAGCGTATTTTTCATGCCCGGCACCCCGGTTGCGGCCGCGGGAGGCGCCACGGGCTCGGCCGGAATCGGAGCCGGCGACAATATCTATTACGTGACGGACAACGTTTCGGCAACGTGCGCGGGCGTCCAGCCCGGGGACATTCTGATCAAGAGCAATTCCGCGAGCCTTTACCTGGCATTCAGGGGCTCGTATAACATTACCGCGGCAAACCGCGCAGGATATTCAAACTTTGCGCCCGGAAGGCACACGTGGTCGGCGAACTGCACGGACTGGGCGGGCAACACGAGGCTGGGCGCAAGCCAGCTGTTCTTCGTGGACCTGAGCGCGCCCAACATTACGCTGAACGCGCCTGCGGACAATTACTCCACGAATTCCACCTCCGTCCTTTTCAACTGGACCGCGAGCGATGACATGACTGCGAATCTGGCGTGCGCAGTGAACGCGGGCAACGAATCCTATGCGAGGAACTGCAACAACGGCACGGCCTGCACGCTGCGCGTGAACCTAACTAGCGCGAACTATTCTTGGAACGTCAGCTGCGCGGACGATGCTGGAAACAGCGGAGTTTCGCAAACGAGAAACCTTACGGACGACTATTCCGCGCCCGCGCTCGCAATAATCTTCCCGGCACAGTCCGCATACATTAATTCATCCAACGTCTCGCTCAATTACACCGTGGCGGACGCGGTCTCCGGAGCAGGCGCGTGCTGGTATTCGCTAGGCAACGCGGCGAACGTCTCGCTCGCGGGATGCGCCAACACGACGCTGCTGAACCTGAGCGAAGGAGCCCACACCGTGAATGTTTACGCGAACGACTCGCTCGGGAATTTCAACCGCACGTCCGCGAATTTCTCCGTGGACACTGTCGCCCCAATCTCTTTTGCGTGGACGAACGCGAGCAACAACACCAGCACAGTGATAACGATTTCGTGCTCGGACGCGGTGTCGGGCTGCAACCTCACCTATTATTGCATTGACGGGAACGGCACGTGCGCGCCCGATTCTGTTTATAATTCCTCTGCCAAGCCGTCGGTCAACTCAACGGGGTTCTTGCGCTTCTATTCAATTGACAACGCCGGGAACAACGAGAGCGGCATGAACGGCACGAAGAGCGCGAACGCAAGTGTTTCGCGCGACTCCGCCGCGCCGCTCACGACCGCCTCCGGCGTGAAAATATGGGGCAACACCAGCTCATATTACGCGATGGGCGACTGGACGCAGCTCAACGTGTCCGTGAACCTTTCGTGCAGCGACGGAAACGGCTCGGGGTGCGCAGCGACATACTATTGCATAAACACAACCGCGAACTGCACGCCCTCGCTCGCATACTCTGGCGCAATAAACGTAACTGCGGAAGGCCCCACATACCTGCGCTTCTATTCCATGGACAACGTGGGCAACAACGAGAGCGGGACAAACAGGAGCGGAGTAAGGAACTCCACCGTGAGGATAGACCGCAGTCCGCCCACTGTCGGCATATTCAGCCCGGCCACCGGAGCGAGCATAACCGATTCCTCGGTGGAATTCAGCTTCTTCGCCGAGGACGGGTTCTCCGGGATTGACTCGTGCTGGTATTCATACGACGGCGGCAACAACCTCAGCCTCGCAGGATGCGCGAACGCCACCCTGCATCCTGACACGGGCTCGCACAACCTGAGCCTTTACGCCAACGACACAGTCTGGAACGCGGCCAACTACACCATTTCGTTCAGCCGCGCAGCCTCAACCGGAGGCGGCGGCGGGGGTGGCGGCGGTGGAGGAGGCGGTGGCGGCGGAGGCGGGCAGGGCAACAACAGCACAGGGATAGAGAGGGCTTCCGACGCGCCAACTGGCAACACCTCCGGCAGCGGAGGGCAGCAGGGATACCCGCTCAGGAACGTCACTACGCCTTATTCAGGAACCCCCGGCGGAGTGTACGCGATAATCACGGCCGGATATTTCGGCAACATCTCGGTCAACGTAACGAACTCCACGCTTCCGGATTCGCCGCTTCCTTCGGAGGCGGGTACGGTTTACGGCTACGTCCGCATCAGCGCCAACGATTCCGCGGCGCACATAAACCAGAGCCTGATCCGGTTCAAGGTCCCCAAGGCGTGGCTCGTCGCGAACGGAATAGATCCTGCGAGCGTCGCGCTCTACCGCCTCGTGGGCGGCGTGTGGGTGAGGCTTGGAACGAGGCAGGCCAGCGACGATGCGTCATTCTTCTATTACGAGGCGCTCACTCCAGGATTCTCGTATTTCGCGATTGCCGGCGCGCCTATGGCGGTCCTGCCGCCCGCGGATTGCCTCACCACGGGCTGCGCGTCGGGATTCGCGTGCGTGAACGTTAACGGGAGCTACGCGTGCGCCAAGCAGGAGAAGCCGCCCGTATTCGGGAACGGAACCGCGCAGCCGGCGCAGAACGCGGCAGGAGGGCAGCAGGAGCAGCAGCCCGCGGGATTCGACTGGGCGGCCCCCGCAATAGTCCTTCTTGTCGTAATCGTGCTGGTGGCCGGAGCGGGTGCGTTCCTTTATTTCATAATAGGCGCCGCGAAAAAATCCCGCTCCGAAGGCGGGGAGGGGCAGGAGGAAGCGGCAGGTGACGGAAACGTTGGCGAAGGAGACGATGCCGCAACAGGGGGCAAGGGAAAGCGCAGGAAGCCCAAGCAGGAGAGCGAGCCTTCTGGGCAATAGGGGGGGCAAAGCCCGCGCAATATTTATAAATCGCCTTCGGTCGTCCTTGGGCTTCGTATCCTGTGCCAATCGCATCTGGAGAAGCGCTTATCCGCAATCCGAAATGAGGCGCGTAAACATGAATGCCGCATCCACGGCAATATCGCATCTTAGGTTTCCCCGAGATTTTCACGCCCGCCCCTTTCGGCATGCGGCCCACGGGGAAGAAGCGATTTTTTCCCTTTCTTTTTTTCAGGCGTTCCCGCATTCCGGAGAAGTTCGGCGCGCGGGAAAACGTTTATAAATGTTATCCTTGTAGTCCATAACTTGGGTTTTGATTTTACCGCAGGAGGAGAAATCCTTTTGCGCAAACAGCGCATCGGAAGTGTAAGAATGGATACCGCAACTATAAAAAATGAATTCCGTGCCGGATACTTCTTTTCAATGCTACTGCCGTTCATTTTCGCGGCAGCCGCAATCTTCTTCATCGCGATAACGCAGGCGGGAAAAATCCCCGCATCCTTCAGGGCGTTCCGCGCGCTCTTTTTCAAGCCGTGGTCCCATGCGCCGCCCCAGTGTTCATCCGCCCGATTAGCGCCGTCTTTTTCTCCGGCAGCGAACTCCTTCTCATCATCAACCGCAAATCATCCTTATCCAGTGGAAAGCGCGGAAAATTCCAATCAATCAGAGGTGTGAACATGAAAACCACAGCATCAAGAATGTCCCAGCAGAACGCAGCCGGTTTCGCGAAGCTATTCTCGCTCATGCTTTTCGGCATCATGTTCGCCCTTAGCGCGAGCTTTGCCGCACCAGGCGTAACCAGCGTAACAACCGCCCATGCCAACGGCGCATTCACAATCGGCGAAGTCATAGATATAACCGTGACTTACAATGAATCGGTGACTGTTAACGGAGGAGTTCCTGTTATCGATCTAAATTCAAATGGCTTGGCGAATTATCTCTCTGGCTCACCCGGCACTGTGCTTACATTCCGGTATACGGTCGCTGGCGGGGAGAATTCGGCTGATTTGGATTACAATACAACGAGCTCCCTAGTGCTTAATGGTACGACAACGATAAATGATACTGCCACGGGCTTAGTGGCTGCTGACAATACTCTTCCTGCTGTCGGAACATTCGCCGGGGCGCATGCGATAATTATTGACACTACTACGCCCTTGGTTGCAATTCAATCCCCTGCAAACGGCGGCAACATAAGCAACGCGACCCCTGCACTGGACTTTACTGCTTCAGATGCGAACCTCGATGCCTGCAATTGGACTGTTGATGGCGGGGCCCAAAACGGCACAGGGTGCCTGAACACTACTCTCGCTGCACTTGCAGACGGCCAGCACAACGTGACAGTTACCGTGAATGACAGCGCTGGAAACCGCGCTTCGAACATATCAATTTTCACCGTGGACGTAACCGCTCCGGTAGTGACGCCCAACGGCCCTGCGAACAACCTCTTCACAAGCAACAACAACATAACCTTCAACTACACGGCTACGGACAACATTGCGGCGAACCTGAATTGCACCATTTACATGAACGGGGCATTCCTTGGCAACTTCGTAGTTGCAAACAATACTGAAGACGTGCGGATGTATGCAGGCACTGCCGACGGCTATTACACTTGGTACGTGAACTGCAGTGACAATGCAGGCAACTGGAACGTCAGTGCCACGCGGAACTTCACTGTGGACACCACGGCCCCAACGGTCACGATACAGTCTCCTTCCAATACTACTTATGCAACCTCCACACCGGCCCTCAGCTTCACAACTGTAGATTCCGGCTCAGGCGTAGACAGCACCAAGTGCGTTTACACCATAGACGGAGGCGCGGCGGTTTCAATCGGAACCTGCAGCAACACCACGCTTCCTGCCCAGAGCGATGGCGCCCATACGCTGGTCGTTTATTCCAACGACTCAGTGAACAACAGGGGAAGCGCAACCGTTTCATTCTCAGTTGATACTATTGCACCTGCGATTACGCTGCTGTATCCCACCAATACGACCTATAACGCCCAGCAGAGCACAGGCAACTACATAGTTTCAGATGCCGGCACAATCGCAGGATGCTGGTTCAGCATGGGTGCGGCGAACGTTACTCTTGCAGCATGCGCAAATATCACCGGGCAGTATGCAACCACAGACGGTTTCCATACCCTCACGGTGTTCGTGAACGACACCGCAGGAAACATGAACTCCACGCGCGTGTCATTCATCACGGATACAGTTGCACCGGTTCTCGTGGTCTCGAGCCCGGCAAACACCACTTACAACACCTCTACAGTCCCCCTGAATTACACCACGAGCGACCCGTCTTCCGGCATCGCTTCGTGCAACTACACCCTGGACGCTTCAACCGTCGTCGGGTGCGGCAACGCATCGCTCGCCTCGCTCGGGGAAGGGGCGCATACGGTAACGGTCAGGGCCGTGGACAATGCCGGAAACCTTAACACGAGTACGGTTTCATTTTTGGTGGACACCATCGCGCCTTCGGTCAGCGGGGGCTGGGTCAACGTCACGTACGCGAAATCGTCCCAGACGGTGTGGGTGAACGTCACTGCCAGCGACAGCGGAAGCGGAATCGCGTCCGTGAAGGCGAACGGGGTATCCATGGCGCTTGTTAGCGGGAGCCTTTATACGGTTTCCACAACCGGAGCTGCGCTGGGCTGTGCTTCCAGCGGTGCGTGCGCAATAACTTTCGTAGCAACGGACAACGCCGGAAATACGAACGGAACGGCTACGGCCTCATATACTGTAGACGACACTGCGCCCGCGGTATCCGTTACTTACCCCCTCAACAACACCATAGTGAGCAACAGCAGCGTGGGTCAGCTAGACGTGCAATTCACCTTCAGCGACTCAGGAAGCGGCCTGAGCATTTGCAATTACAGCTATACGCTCAACGGAGGCGCGCCGATATCCGGCACAGGGATATGCGCATACCCTGCGCTCGGCTTCACGAACGAAGGCAACTACACCTTCACCATAACGGCTACTGACGCGGTCGGGAACTCCAATTCCTCCGCGGTCAATTTCACCTACGACAAGACCGCGCCCGCGCTCGTTTCCAACTCTCCGGCGAACGATTCCATCGCGAATGGCGATACGAAGTTCACTGCCAACTATACCGAAATACACCCGGACACGTGCACATTTACGCTCAGCAACGGAACCACGAACGACTCATACATGGCCCCTGCTTCGGGTGGAAACTGCAGCCACACATACACGATTGCCGCGCTCAACTCGATTTTCGGGAACGGCAACGCGCACAGCGGCGACGGCGTGTACACCTGGTGGTTCGTGATGAACGACAGCGCGAACAATACGAACGCCACTGAAGTGAGGACAATTACCTTTGACACCACTCCGCCTGAAATAACATATTACGGTCCGATAACGGGCGGCGTGAACATAAGCAACGCCTCGGGCACGCTCAGGCCGCTCAACTTCGTGATAACCGATATCCACCTTGCCGGCAACGCCGCGCTTTCAACGGAGACGGGGCTTGTCAATAATTCGCTCAATTGCACGGCTATCAACGGCTCTGCGTACAACTGCACCGCGATGCTCAACATCACGGGGCTCGCGGACGGCCGCTACAACATAAGCGCATGGGCGAACGACACCGCGGGCAACGAGGGATGGGGCAACATCACCATCACTGTTGACAGCACCGCCCCGCAGATAATTGTCGGCGGAATATACTCCGGAATGCCCAACGACGGGAACAACTTCATAGCCGACCGCCCTGGGCAGCAGACTACCTTCGCCAATTCGTCCTTCACGGACGCGCTTTCCGGGCTCGCGCTCTGGAACATAACCGCATACTACCATGGGCCCGGCAACCTCTCGTGGAGCTGCCAGGGCAGCACGAGCGGGTTCAACACCTGCCCGATTTCCGCGCAGTACAGCGGCGATTACACCGTGGTCATGTGGGATCTGGACAACGCTGGCAACATGGCGAACGCGACCCTGCAGTTCAGGGTGTACAACGGAAAGCCGCTGCTGATATTCAACAACACGGACTTCAACTACTGGATTACCGCGGCACCCGGGCTCACGTTCAATCCCGGCGCCGAGGCATTCACGCAGAGGCGCGCCTCGTATACGCTGCCGATTCCGTACTACCAGATTCCTACGCCGGGCAGCGTTCCAATGCTGGCGCCTGCCGGCAGCATGATAAGCCCGCTGTATATCAGCGCGCCGTTCTTCGCGAGAGGGAACACGATGGAGAACTACGCGTACGACTACGTGTTCAGCTTCAGCACGGAAGTCGGGCTGACTAACAGCACCGCGGTCTTCACCCTGTTCACGCCTGGAATGGTGCCTGCCTTCAAGCAGGTGCAGAAGATGTACCCGATAGGGGGAATCACGAACCTGACGCTCTATGCGCCCAACAGGAACGCACTGGGAGGGATGGCTGACGGCTACACCATAACGCTGGACAACTTAAACAGCAATTCTAGCACAGAGATGAACATGACGGGAATGGAAATCGTCGGAGGAATGCCCACCGGATCCACTACGATGGTGCTCACGGGCCTCACCGGAAACAACACGTATACGGTGCACATGGTGATGGCGCCGCAGCCGCCCGTGGGAGTGAACGGGCAGTCCCTCACGGGATTCAACCCGGCGCTCGGGCCTATGCCCGGAAGGATGTACAACACGAGCTACGCGATAAACATAACTGCGATAAGCCCGTTCTACCACCCGGACAACACCTCGGTGGAGTTCACGTTCCCCGTGAACGTGACCATGACGAACACTTCGCCGATGCTGCCGTTCGTTAACTCAACGTTCTACGCCATCGCTACGGGCATAACGCTAGAGGCTGACGAAGGAGCCGGATTCGTAGACGTGACGCCCCCGTGCGTCTCAGGGCCGCTCGCGCTGGCGCACGTGCCTACGTGCAGGGTGAATTGCGACTGGGCGCAGGACAACATCAACGGCTCGCCCACATACGGGAATTGGTTCTATGTCTGCCTGCAGACCTACACCTACCCGATAGCGAACATCTCGCGGCTCGACTGGGTGAACGGCTCCACCGCAAAGCTCAGGGCGAACGCGACGATAAGCTTCCCGATTTTCGGGAACACGTCCATACAGCCAGGAACAGCGGGAAGCGTGAACTACTGGAACGGGACCATAATGATGGCCTCGTCTTCAGGGCTTAACCTTACCAGCATGCTCGGAATTGCGAGCGGCGACGCGGTTAGCGTCGTGCTCAACGGGCGCACGCTGCCGCCGAGCGACTACGCGGTCGGAAGCCTCTACATAAACGGCGAGGCGCTCATGCAGGGCCCGAACACGATTGCGGTGGCCTACGCCAAGGCCACGCCGGGTCCGGCAGGAGGCGACCAGTTCGCAGGAGGGGGAACGCCTTACAACGGCTCGACCAATCAGACCCCGCAGCAGAACACCACTGATTGCAGGACGCAGGGATGCGCCACCGGGTTTGCGTGCATGGCAGCGCAGGGCGCATACGCCTGCGAGCCGCCTACCGCGCAGGGCGCGAACCTTAACGGGACCACGGAGAACGACACCGGAATATACGCGGTCGTGATAACCGGAATAGGGGTTCCGCCCGAAGTCGGCGGAACGCTCGCAAACGACAGCGGAATCCCGCCGATACTGGACAACGTCAGCGTCTACCAGTACATGCAGCTGCACACCAACAGGCCGCCCGCGAACATCACGAACGCGACCATACGGTTCAAGGTGCCCAAGGACTGGGTTGACGCGAACCACATAGACCCGAACTCGATAGCCCTGTACAGGCTCGTGGGAAGCATATGGACAAAGCTGCCCACGCACCTGCTTGCGGACGACGCCTCTTACTACTACTATGAGGCGATAACCCCGGGCTTCTCGTACTTCGCGATAGCGGGGCCGGTGCTCGCGAGCGCGCCGCCTGAGACGTGCCTCACGACCGGATGCGCTTCCGGCTATTCGTGCCAGAACGTCGGAGGGGCGTACTCGTGCATGCCGGTTGAGAAGCCGCCTGTTTCCGGAGGGAACGGGACAACGCAGCCTCCTTCTGGAGGACAGGGGACGCAGCAGCCCCCTGCGCAGCAGCAGGGCAGCGGAATGGGCGGAATCATCGCAATCATAGTGCTGATTGTGGTGGTGATTGGAGCCGCCTACTTCTTCATGACGAAGAAGGAGCCGCCCAAGGCAAGCGCCGCGCCCGAAGGCTACAAGTTCAAGGGCAAGAAGCCCGCGGCTGGCGCGCCTCCCGCCTGATTTTTCATTTTTTATTTTCCCTCTCCTTTCCTATTTTTCCTGATTTTTCATTCCCGCCCCGTTTTTTTCTCTCGTGGCAAAGAGACGGCATTTATAAATTTTGCATGGAATATTGATGGCGATGGGGTGGCAAAAAAACTGGCTCTTGGCGGTCTTATTTACGCTCCTTTTCGCCACGCCTGATGCGCTCTCAGCGAGCATAAATGACCCTTCGGACGGCGAGCACATCGGGAACCGCTCCATTGCCGTCAACGTCACTGCAACCGACCCTTATCTCACATACACGAACGTTTCAATCTACAATTCCACCGGCGGGCAGGCGGACAGCGCCACGAACAGCACGAACGGCAATTTCGTCGTTCGCCTCGCAGTTCCGGGAGACGGGAACTACAGCATAAACGCCACTGTTTACGAGCACCTCGGGCTTTCCTCGTCCACTGGGATATCGGTGGAAGTGGACACGGTTCCGCCCGCAGTCGCAATCCAGATCCCCGCGAACGCCACGTACAACGCGGCTTCCGTTGCGCTAAATTTCACGGTTTCGGATGCGAACCCGGACTCATGCTGGTATTCGCTGGACACGGGCGCGAACAGCGCGCTTGCGGGCTGCGCGAACGCCACCTTAAGCGCCCTTGGGCAGGGCGCGCACATCGTGCGCATTTACGCGAACGACAGCGCAGGGAACAGGAACAGCACCAACGTGACATTCTTCGTGGACAGCATAAGCCCTGTGCTGGATTACGCTTCAGGCAGCGTCCTTTCCGGAATATTCCTGAACCGGATCTGGGCGTACGTTGAAATCAATTACACCGAAGCCAACCGCGCCAACACCACACTGAGCCTCAACGGAACCGATTACTCCATGGCGTGCAACTCCACGGACTGCTGGCTCAACGCAACCAGCCTCGCGGACGGATATTACCTTTACAACGTTACCATGAACGACACCGCCGGGAACAGGGCAAGGGCCGCGAACAGGAATTTCACTGTGGACACGGTGGCGCCCCAGCTTGCAATCCAAAGCCCTGCGAACACGACCTATAATACCACCTCGTCCATACGCCTCAACTTCACGGTGTCCGGCCCGAACATCGCGTCATGCTGGTATTCGTTAAACGGAGCTGCGAACGTTTCGCTTCCGGGATGCGCGAACTCGTCCATAAACGCAAGCGCGGGCGCCAATTCCATTGCGCTTTACGCGAACGATTCCGCAGGCAACCGGAATTTCACAACAGTTTATTTCACCGCGCAATACGCGACCCTGATAGACCTGAGGGCGCTCATGCTAGATTACAACGGCTACCCCCAGAGCGGGAACGTGACCTATCTGGGGATACCTATGGGCGACATTTACATGGACCAGTTCTACCCCGCGATTAATTACACGTATGCGAACGGCACGCCCATATCGGGTGCCGCGGTCAGCACGGTTTTCGCGAGCAACATAGGCATCGCGTACATCTACGACGGATTCACTCCGCCTCATATTCACAACCACACGCACGACAACGGGACGATGCAGCTTTCCGGAACCGCGCTGCTCGCAGTGAATTTCTCCGGAACCTACAACTCCACTCCTGCGGCGCACCTCGGCCTCAGCATCGTGGCTTGCAAGAATTCCACTTCCGCAGGCAATCTGGAAGTGCGCTTCGGCGAGAGCCTGAACTGGAGCGCCGCAACGTCCGCGGCCAATTACAGCGAAACGCAAATCAGCCTCTGCCCGGACGAGGCGTTCCTTCACGACGACAACATAACCGCGCTCAAGGACAAGCGGGACATTTACGTCATAATAGGATGCCCGTCGTGCAGCGACGGCGCGTACATAATCCCGAGGGTGAATTCCACGGGCGGCTCGTTCGCCGCGAACAGGAGCCTTCAGGCGCCGACCGGGGATGGAAGCTGGGGGCTGCTCGACGGAAGCGGCCAGAACTACGAGCTTACGATTTCCCTGAACCGCTATTTCACGAATTTCAGCGATTTCAATTTCGCGTACAATTCCACGCAGGGCGAGTACGTGGACGATTCACGCATGTACGTCATTGAGGAGGAATCCACTGCGAACGCGG
>JAKANX010000018.1 GCA_021823425.1 Microcaldota archaeon | reverse complement strand
GTGTATTCGCAGGGCGATGGCGCGGCGCAGCCGGTCACCATCGTGCTTCCCTCCACGTACGACGCGGCCAATTCCAGCATCACGACTAACTCCATAATAATCAAGACGAGGGCCACCTTCCACGTGCAGAATTTCAACTTCCCTGTTTACGGCACCTTGCCGCAGGCAGCCGGCGCATACGACGTGGTCATACTCTCGCGCGGCAATTCCGTCTACATAGGAAGCTCCCTGTTCAGGATGTCGCCCGCGCTCGTTTCCATAGTGCTCCCGGTGAACACGAACCAGCAGAGGACCGTCACGATAACGAACCTGGTGAACGGGACAATCACGGTGAACGGGGCGCTCGGTTGGGGCCACCCCGAAGTCACCTTGACAACAAACAACCTTACTTTCACGCTCGCGCCCTTCGAGCAGCAGGACGTGGCGCTTTCGTTCTCCGCGTCCAACCTGACCGGCGCGTTCCCGGGCAGCGTCGCTTTCAGCGCCAACTCGTCGCTGCTAAACGATTCGCAGGTGCTCGGGCTTTACGCCGAAGTTCCTGCGCAGGTGCAAATCGTCACTCCGCCGCCGCTCATGACCGTTTATCCGACTCTTTGGAACGCGACCGTGAGCCGAGGCGGCTCGGTGAACGCGACGTTCATGGTGTGCGGCATCAACACCGCGCTCAGCTCGGTCACCTTCAAGGCATCGCGGGGAATCCCGGGCGCGTTCGTTTCCGGACTCTCCCCGATTCCGGTTTCCCTGAACTCCTGCAACCAGAAGGAGCTCACGATAAGGATACCGCACGGCACGAGGAGCGGAACCTACTCCGGAACCGTGGTCGTGACCGGCGACGGAACCTACACGAGCACAATCTCGCTCAACATACAGGTGGCTCCCTGATGGCAAGAAACAAGGTGGTCTTCCTTTTCATGCTCATGCTCGTTTGCGCAGCCTTCGCCACGGACGCGATAGCCGCGTACCGCTCCAACACGGGCACGAACGGGCTAAATTCGCCCAAGATTAGGATTTGGAACTCCACCACGAACGCGTGGGGAAGCGAAGTGGAGCTTCCCACGGCCGGCTCCCCCATACGCTATATCACGATGAAGACCTCCCCCCTTTCGGGCAAGACCGTGATAGTCACGCAGAGCGACGACGGCTACCTTGACGCCTACGCCTGCATTTCAAACTGCGGAAGCGCGGGCTCATGGACCGTGAGCAACAACGTGGGCCGGGTGTGGGCGAGCGCGCCGGGGACTTCCTCGCGCAGGTATGATTTCGATTTCGAGCAGGCAGCCGGGGACGCGGTCCTGGTCTACGGCGTGGTCAATGCGAACAAGGCAAGGGACCTCGCGTACAGGGTTCTGCCCGCGGCATCCGCCGCCTGGGGCGCCGAGCAGTACATAGACGACACCGGGCATTCCACCGACCTGCAGTATTCGTGGGTGGAAGTGGACGCCAAACCCAGGAGCGACGAGATGATAATGTCCGGCTTTGACAGCACGGACAACCACATAAACGCGTGGGTGTGGGACGGCGCGTCGTGGGGGAACCAGCTCAGCCTTTCAACGACAGCGACCGCGACGGGCGGATACGAGGCCATGGCCACCCGGTATTCCGCGGACGGCTCGGACGGAATGGTGATAGGCGCCGCCGGCACCACCGGAAACATGGCGTGGGCGTACTGGAACGGCGCCTCCTGGTCCGGGATAAGCACGTGGGATATAAGCTTGGCTGACAGCAACGACGCCCGTTCCGTGATAATGAAAGCGGACCCTTCCTCGGCCGCGCTCCAGGCGGTGATAGTGGACAGCGCATCCCATCTGCACACCTCGTACTGGAGCGGCTCGGCCTGGACCGTGACGTCCAATATAGACACCGCGATCGACTCTTCCACGACGCGGCCGGCCGGCTTTGACTGGATGCCCACGGGCTCTACAGGAAGGCTGGTGTGGGACACGGACACCGGGGGAACGACGCTGAGCCAGAGGGCGTGCAGCCCCCGGTGTACCGGAAGCACGTCCACATTTTCCGCTTACGCGGGCGCCGGCGCATGGCTCGCGATGCGCACCAATCCGAGCACAACGGACGCTGCGGGCATACTCGGCTTCCGGCTCAACAGCGCGTTCGGCATAGGCTCGTTCGGGTTCGACGGCACCACTTACACCAATTACGGGGACACCGCGCTGACTTCCAGCGCAACCGTTTCCACCTACGAGGCGTTCGACTCGGCATTCTACAAGCCCCGCCCTGTGAGCGTGAACGTGACGCTAAATTCCCCTGCGGACGGCTCCATCTTTTCCTCGCCGAGCATCACGCTGAACTGGACCCCGTCCGGATTTGCATCAAGTCCGGTATGCAACGCCACCCGCAACGGAATTAAGGTATTTTCCGGCACGTGCGCGAACAACGCGGCCTGCACCACCACGAATTCCACTGCCGACGGCACCTACAGCTGGAACGTTACATGCGCAGCAGGCCCTTCCTCAAACACCAGCCAGAGCTGGTCGTTCACCGTTGACACCGTCGCCCCCGCCACCGCGGCGAGCGCGATGGACGACTCGGGCAGCCCATACCCGTTCAACGTCTGGACCAATTCGTCATACGTGAACGTCTCGCTCTCATGCGCTGATTCGGGCTCGGGCTGCGCAACGACCCTCTATTGCAACGACACTTCGAACTCATGCGCCCCGAACTCCGCATACTCGGGTCCGGTGAAAATCTCCACGCAGGGAGTCTCATACTTCCGCTTCAGGTCCAACGACACCGCGGGCAACCTTGAAAACACGAAAATCCAGGGCATGGGGCTTGACGGCATCCCGCCAACGACCGGCGCTGCAGGCGCCAAGAACGACTCCTCTGCCTACACGTTCGGCACCTGGACCGGCTCGAGCTACGTGAACGTCACCCTTTCGTGCGGCGACCCCGCGGGCTCGGGCTGCGACACGACGCTTTACTGCACGGACCTGCTGGGCACGTGCCAGCCCGCTGCGCAATATTCGTCCCCGGTGCAGGTTTCCAGCGAGGGCTTGTCCTACATCCTCTTTTCGTCCAACGACACCGCGGGCAACCGCGAGAATGTGCAGAACAGGACGATAATGATGGACCGGAGCCCGCCGCTCATAGATTACACCTCGCAGAGCGAGGCGGACGGAGCAAGCCTGGCGCGCAACTGGGCGTATTTTGAAATTTCCTATTCGGAGCCCAATCCCGCGAACTGCACCCTGAACCTCAGCGGCTCCATTTACCCAATGCAGATGAACTCCACGAACTGCTACCTGAACGCCACCGGGCTTCCGGACGGGAATTACGCTTACAGCATCGCCATGAACGACTCCTTTGGGAACTCCAATTCCACTGCGGGCAGGAGCCTTTCAATATCCACGCTCGCACCGCTAATATCGTTCGTCGAGCCGACGGACGCGAACGATTCGGCCTCATCTAGGAACTGGACCTACGTGAACGCCTCGGCCTCTGGCGCGGGCATTCTTTCGTCTTTCGTGGACTTCAACCGCTCGCTCCTCGCGTACTGGAGCTTTGACAACGTTTCAGGCGACACGGTCTTTGATTCGTCCACTTACGGGAACGACGGAACCTCCGGAGTGGATTTGAAAAACAGCTCGGAAGTCTCCGAAGGCGGCACCGCAACGGTGTCCTGCGCGCAGGGCACGATATCATCCTACACGTCTTTCTATGCGACCAACTGCAACGCCACCGCGTGCGGAAGCTGCACCCTGGGCTCCACGGGCTGCAGCGTGACCTTCAACAATGCGAACTGCGGGGACCCGTGCTTCGGCACCGTGAAGACAGGAGAACTGAACATCTCCTGCTCCGCGCCCGGCGCCGCGCTCTCGCAGGTTTCAGGAAAATTCGGCCGCGCCCTGGCGTTCAACGGCTCGGCAACTTCCGTCTCCGCCACGTCCCAGCCCGCAGCCGCGGACAATTTCACCATTGAATTCTGGGCAAATCCCTCCGCGGGCACCGTGGCTATAACAAGCGAGGCCAACAGCGGGATAAGCGGCACGAGCGGCCAGCGCTACGCGGTGTTTCCCTCCCAGGGCGACGCCGCCTACGGCGCGGGCCATGCGGGGGCCGGCGTCTCGGTGGGCACGAACGCCATAATCGTGTTCGAGCACGCGGCCAATTACATGCCCTCGCCCCTCGTTTACCCGGTATCCCTTTCCGGCTGGAACCACATAGCCGTTGTTTACACGAACAAGCAGCCCACTCTTTACCTCAACGGAATCCAGGTCCGTACAGGGCTCGCGAGCTCCAAGACAGTCCACCCCTCGTTGAACGCGGGCGGCGGCAGTTACGGCTATTTCAACGGCTCTGTGGACGAGTTCCGGGTGTGGAACCGCGCCCTTTCCCCGCAGGAAATAAGCGCCTCGTACGGCGCATCAGCGCACGCCGAAAACAATTTCACCGGGCTTCCGGACGGCAACTATTCCTTCTACGGGTACGCGATTGACGCCGCGGGAACCGCGAACCGCACCGAAACAAGGGATATAATCCTGGACACCCTGCCTCCTGCCTCGGTTCCGTCCGCGGTGGACAACGAAAGCGCAATCTACGCGTTCGGCACCGAAACCATGTCCCCTTACGTAAATGTCACCATTTCCTGCTCGGATTCGGGCTCGGGATGCAACAGGACCCTCTACTGCACGGACGCTCTGGACAACTGCACGCCCTCGGCGCCCTATTCGGGCATCGTGCAGGTTTCGTCGCAGGGAACGTCCTTCGTCCGCTACCTGTCCTTTGATCGGGCGAACAACAGCGAGGCCGCGCAGTCCCGCACGATAAAAATAGTGGTGGGTAGCCTGCTCGGCTCCTGCGGCACAATCAGTTCTGCGAACAGCCTGAACTTCCTTTCCGCGGACATGTCCTCCTCCGGGGACTGCCTGGTGATTGACGCGCCCAACGTGACGCTGGACTGCAAGGCGCACACCATAACCGGGGACGGCTCGCCCCTGAACAACAGCGCGGGCATCGTGCTCTCCGGCGCATCGGCGACCGTCAGGAACTGCAACGTGATGCAGTTCGGCTCAGGGATGGAAATATACTACTCCGGTTCCAATTCCATAACCGGGCTCAACGCCTCCAACAACACGATCGGGATACTCATACAGGGCTCAACGTCCAACACGCTGGACAACGTGGCCGCATGGGGCAACGCCGAGGCAATCCACGTCCAGTATTCCTCCTCCAACAGCCTCTCCAACATACTCGCCTTCAACAACAACTACAGCATATACGAGGACACGGGGAGCACGGGCAACAGCAAGGCCAACATAATCGCGTACAACAACACTTACGGCTGAGGCGCAAAAACAAATGGGAACCATGAAGGCACAGGTGAGTACAGAGCTGCTCACTGTGTATGCCATCCTCCTTGTGGTATTCATATCCTCCTTCGCGGTCGTCACCGGCCAGATACCGGTCATTGCCAGCCTGAAAAACTCAATGGACGCGTTCTCGGTCGCATCCTCGCTGGGCTCGGCCATGAACTCCGTGTACCTCGCGGGCGACGGCGCGAACGCCACGCTGGACCTGGGAAGGAAGAACGCCAGTATTTCAATAGAGGGCGGCATGCTGGACGTGCGCGTGGAGGGCTCGTTCTACGACTGGCAGCTGCTGACCAATTCCACCAGCGCCTCCAACGTGTCCACGGGCTCGCTCATAATATCAAATTCAAACGGGGTCGTCTCTGTTGCGAACGCATGAATCGGGAACGCCAAACCCCGGGCGCGGGACGTTCCGGGGGTGCTCAAGAGGGCAGTTCTCCTCGCTGGACGCGATGTTCGGGATGGCGGGCATGGCGCTCGTGCTCGTGCTGAGCTTCGCCCTTTTTTCCACCCTCTTTGGCAGCGTCGCCTCCTCGCTGGACTCCAAGGGCATGGACGCCCATTCGCTGGCCGCGATGGACGAGCTCATGGGCAAAGGAGAGCCCGCGGACTGGCAGTTCAGGAACCTCAGCTCCGTTTCCAACTGGGGCATCGCGTCGCAGGACGGCGTGCTCGAGAGGTCCAAGCTCGCCGCCCTGAATTCCACTCTCGCGTCCAACTACACGCTCGTAAGGGAGCGCATCGGCCTTTCCAGGTACGACTTTTCCCTTGAAGTCTCGGACTTCTACAACGGCACTTTGTTCTATTCTATGGGCGCAGGCCCGGGCAACTCCACCCATACGATAAGCATCGCCGAGCCCGCCGCGATGGACGGCGCGCTGGTGATGGTGCGGCTGAGGGTGTACGGATGAAAGGATACGTCATCACGCTGGACGCGTTCCTCGCGCTCATGCTCCTCACTTTCGTGATGGCCATGGTGCTCTCGCAGGACTACGGGGACTCCCAGTACGGCGCGCTCTACATGCGCGCGATGTCCATGCGCATGCTCGCAGCGTTCGAGAAATCGGGCGTGCTCGCAGCAGGGATTTCCCGGCCCTCGGAGCTTCGCGCCGCGCTCAACGGGCTTCCCCCGAACGTTTGCTCCCAGCTCACCGTTTACAATTCCATCAATTCCACGGTGATGGACGTGCAGAAGGACGGGTGCGCGGCGCCCTCCTCGCCCTCTGTTTCCTACCGCACATTCTACGCGAACAACAGCCTGTACCTGGCAAAGTCAACGGCGTGGTCAAAATGAAGGCGTTCATTAATTCCCTGCTTACGATTACGGTCACGCTCATGCTGCTGGAGCTTCTATTCTCCTTCCAGTCTTTCTCGTTCCGCACCGCGGCGGACGAGCGCGCGTCGTTCGCGATTCGCTACGCACCCTATTACTTCGACGACGTAGGGCAGGACGTGCTCGCGATGTCCGGGGACAACCTCACTCTTTCGCGCATCAACGCCACCTATCTCGCGCTCTCGTTTTCCGCGCCCCCGGACTCCAACTTCACCGCGCAGCTTTCCGATTACGCGCAGTCCCTCTCCTCCGAGTCAGGCAAGCTGAACGCGAACATCGCCATAAACTATTCGCGCATCTCTTTCGGCAACCGCACCTACAATTTTTCCAACGGGGCCGCGTACGAAGTGGAATACGCGTTCCCGCAGGAAATGAACTTCACGGGCTCCTCAACGGCGGACTTGAGGAACATATCCATGTACTACAACAGCTCGCTCCGCAGAACCTCGCTCACGGATTTCAATTTCGCCTCCAACGGAAGCGTGTACGTGCGCCTCAACTACACGGACTGGAACGGCAGCCATTACGCCGAGGGCTACCTGAACGGCTCGCAAAACAACGTGTTCCGCGCGTCCTTTTCGAACGGAACCCTGGAAATAAGGATAAGGGACGCGAACCCGCAGCTGTCCGTGCTGCGCAACGACTCGCCCTCCTCCCAGCTTTCCTTCTCAGCGCTAATGGACGACAACGGAACGGGCCCGGTCTCGGCGTACCTTCCCGTAATGGTCAGCGTGGACAGGCAGGCTTACGCGAAGTCCGGCTACGTTGCGGTTTTCCGAGGTTGAAACGGGGTATAGCTTTTAAAACCTAATAAACGATGGTGGAAGCATGATCAAGACGAAAATCGACGAGATAATCGAGTTCGTCCTGCGCTCTAAGGGCAAGTTCGCGACCTTCAAGGAAGTCGCCGCGCAAACCAAGATGCCGGCCGGGGACGTGGAGGCGCTCGCGCGCATGCTGGAGCGCAGCAAGATAACCGAAACGATTTACCCCATAAACCCGTTCGCGCAGCCCGGCTTCAAGGTCATACGGGAGCTTCCGGTCCCCGAGGAGCAGAAAATCCCCAAGGGCAAGATAGCCGAGAAATACGCGGTCAAGGACGAGACCGACCACGCCGCCGGCGACGTCTACATCATCCTCAGCGAGGAGGAGAAGAGGAACACCTACTTCCTCAAGAGGAACGCGGTGAGCGGCTACACCAGGTTGTTCATGGACAACCTGAGGGACCGCGTCGCGCTCGAGCTTCCGCCCGAGACGGGGCAGATGAGCGACGAGGAGCGCAGGAATACGGTCTACGCGCAGCAGTGCGAGATAACCGAGAAGCACCTGAGCCGCGTGGAGAGCGACAAGTCGGTAATCCGCGTGATGTGCGGCATGATACGCAGCTCCATGTTCGGCTTCGGGGACATAGACACCCTGATAAGCGACGACTGGCTTGAGGAAATAGCGATAAACCAGTCCCGCATGCCCGTGCTCGTGTACCACCGCAAGCACGGCTGGCTGAAAACAAATTTGCAGGTGGAGAGCGAGGAGCAGATTGCCAATTTCTCCGCGCAGGTCGCAAGGCGCATAGGCAAGCAGATAAGCGTGCTCAACCCGATTCTGGACGCGCACCTGCTTTCCGGGGACCGAGTGAACGCTACCATGCCCCCGATATCCATGAAGGGGAACACATTCACAATCCGCAGGTTCGCGCGCAACCCCTGGACGGTGGTGAGCCTGCTGCGCGAGCCCTCGCGCACCCTCACCCCTGAGATGGCGGCGCTCCTGTGGCAGGGCATGCACTACGAGATGAACGTGCTCGTTGCCGGAGGCACGGCGAGCGGGAAGACGAGCATGCTGAACGCGCTCGCGATGTTCGTGCCGCCCTACCAGCGCATAGTGTCCATAGAGGACACGCGCGAAATCACGCTTCCTTCGCTGCACTGGAACTGGATTCCCATGGTCACCCGGCTCCCGAACCCGGAAGGGCTGGGCGAAGTCACCATGCTGGACCTCATGGTGAACGCGCTGCGCATGAGGCCCGACAGGATAATAGTCGGCGAAATAAGGCGCAGCGAGGAGGCCCGCGTCCTCTTCGAGGCCATGCACACCGGGCACAGCGTATATTCCACGGTGCACGCGGACACCGGCATGCAGGTGGTCAAGAGGCTCGTGGAGCCGCCGATTGAGGTCCCCCCGTCCGAAATAGACTCGCTCAACCTCGTGGTCGTGCAGTACAGGGACAGGCGCCGCAACATAAGGCGCACGTCCGAAATTTCAGAAATCGTTTCCTCGGCCGGCGTGCCGGACATAAGCAAGTCCTTCCTGTGGCGCGCGAGGAGCGACAAGTTCGAGCTCGCAAAGCCGCCCAACCGCTACATCCAGGCGCTCAATCTCCACACGGGGATGACGGAAAATGAGATTTACGAAGACCAGGCGACCAAGGCGAACATCCTGCGCTGGATGGACAAGTTCAACTATTCGGACATAGAGCAGGTGGGCGCGGTGATAAAGCAGTATTACTCGGACGAGGGCTCGCTCGCGCGCGCCGCGGAAAAGAACACGCCGCCCGAAAAGGTGCTCTGAAAATGGCAGTGCGCCCCAGCCCGCTGGTTTTCGTCCCGCTTGACCTGGGGCAGAAGATAGCGGACCGGTTCCGCAGGCCCGTAGCGATGGCGCTCGCGTTCTTCCCCTCCCTCAAGTACAACCTCCGCGCGATGGACATCCCCGAGCCCGAGCCCTACGTCGCCGCGAACGCGCTAACCTCCATTCTCTCTGCCGCGGCGCTCGGGCTCATAATCTACGCGGCCCTGCACTCCGGCCGCGACCCGGCGCGCGCCGGGCCGCTCGCGCTCGGGGCCGCGCTCAGCACCCTCATGGCGCTCTTCGTGTTCAACATGTTCTACCCCGGAATAAGGACGCGCACTTTCGCGGGCAACATGGACCGCGACCTCGCGTTCGCGCTAAAGGACATATTGGTGCAGGTGGAGAGCGGAATCCCGCTCTACGAGGCGATGGTGAACATATCCCATTCCAACTACGGCCTCGTTTCGTCCGAATTCAATTCAGTGGTGAAGGAGATAAGCGCGGGCATGTCCGAGTCCACGGCATTGCAGAAGATGGCGCTCAAGACCAAGAGCGACTACTTCAAAAAAGCGCTGTGGCAGCTCATCAGCGCCCTGGAGAGCGGCGCGAGCCTCGGCCCGGCGCTTCGCAGCGTGATAGAGACTCTGGAGACATACCAGCGCAAGTCCATAAAGGACTATTCGGGCTCGCTGAATTTCATAGTCCTCATATACATGCTCGGCGCCGCGGCGGTGCCGTCCATGGGAATAACGTTCCTGATCGTCCTTTCGGCGTTCGGCGGCATAGGGATAAGCGAGGCGACTGTGGCAGGCGTGGTGGTGGGCTCGCTCATCCTCCAGCTCGTGCTAATCGGCTTCGTCAAGAGCGGCAGGCCCGCGGTGTACGAGTGATACCATGGTGCTCCACAGGCTATACATGACCTTGTCCGCGGCGTTTCCCGAAGGGATGAAGCCGCAGCTCCAGAAAAAGCTCGTGCACGCGGGCATAGAGGACGACCTGGGCATATGGCTCGGCCGCGCCTCGGCGACGGTGCTGCTTTTCTCGCTCGCGCTCGCGCTCGCGCCGTTCACGTTCCTCAAGTACCAGCGCCTGTTCGGGCTGGATTTCGACGTCGCGCCGCCGGGCGAAATCGCGCTCAAAATTTCCATCCCCCTTTTCGTCATCTCCGCGCTCTTCATATCGTTCCTCTACTACATATACCTGTTCTACCGCAGCCAGGCGCGCACCGACGCGATAGAAAAGGTGCTTCCCGACTTCCTCCTAATCGTGGTTTCCAATTTGCACGCGGGCATGTTCCCGTTCGCGGCGTTCGTGGGGGCCGCGCGCCCGGAGTTCGGCCCGCTGGAAGAGGAGGTCAAGAAAGTCGCGGCGCGCACCTCCGCGTCCCAGTCCCTTTCGTTCGCGCTCACCGGGCTTTCGGATCGCTTTGACTCCACGATATTCCAGAAGACCATCCTATTTTTCGAGAAGGCGGTGCGCTCCGGCGGGCAGATGGCCAAGATTCTCCATGCGAGCGCAGAGGAGATAAGGCACACGCAGGAGATGCGCGAGGAGCTCTTGTCGCAGACGAGGAGCTACATAATATTCATGGGATTCATGATAGTGCTGGTCGCCCCCTTCCTCCTGTCCGTGTCCGGCCAGTTCCTCGGCATGTTCCTCAAGATAAAGGCGCAGACCACCCAGAACGCGGGCTCGCAGTTCGACATCCCGATTTTCAAGGGCGATATCACCATTACGACGGATTTCGTGGAATACGTGAGCCTCGCGTTCCTCGCGATGGCGGGCCTGCTCATTTCCTTCTTCATGGGCACGATAATGCGGGGCAAGATGCTCTACGGGATAAAATATTTCCCGGTCCTTGCGGCAGCCAGCATCCTGATGTACTTCTTCTCCAAGTCCATAGTCTCCGGGCTGCTCGCGTCGTTCGGCGGCTAAAGGTTTAAAATCCGTGGCTCCCAAATCAGACAATCAGGTGCGAAAATGCAGATAACCGAGGAGAAGAAAAGCGAGGCGAGGCTCGAGCCCATCAGCAGGATAAAATACATACCCGCGAAAGTGGAGCGCCGCACCCGGGAAAATGAGCCCGCAAGCCGCTGATTTCCGAATATCCGGAACCTAAAACCCGAAACCGGTTATCCGGGCTGCCGTTTCCTTTTCAGCCTCCGTATGAGCCATCCCATGCGCTCGTTCTGCTCCCTGAGCCTGCGCACCTCCGCGTCCCTTCCTATTTCTGCGAACCTCGCCCCCTTCAGTTTTGAAATTTCCGCCTCAAGCGCCCCGATTCTCATCCGCTCCGCTTCCAAAGCCTTCCTCAAATTCACGTTCTCCTGCGCGAGCGCGACCAATTCGTCGTCCCGCCTGCGCCCCGCCTCCTTGGGGGTTTCCTGCACAGGGTTCCCGGTTCCGCCCCGTTCAGCAGGCCTCCCCCTTCCCTCCAGCTTTGCAATCGCCGCATGGAGCGGGAACCCCTGTATCACCATGTGCTTGAGCAAGTCCTTCTCAAGAGGCGTTTCCATCATTTCAATCTGCCGCAGCCTGTTCGCGTATTCCCTGTAGCACTTTATCGCCGCTGCAAGCGCGTCGCGCTCGTGCAGGTTCTTGGTCTCGCCCGCAATCCCGCCCTTCTCCTCCTGCAGCATCGGGCGCCTCGGCACGAAAGTCCTCGCGTTGAAGCGCGCCGCGACTTTTTGCACGAAAGACGGCGCCGGGCTCACGTCGCTCGCGACCATGCTCGGTATTCCAAGCTTCGCTATCTCGGCGACTATGCGGTCCGCGTCCGCCTCCTTCAACGTGCCCGAGGCGACGAATTTCCCGTCCAATCCGATTGCCGCGTACGCGGTGTTTATTCCCGGGTCTATCCCGACTATTATGTGTATTTTCCCACCCGTATTTACTACTCCATTCTCTATTTTAAATATTTCATGGATGAATCTCCGCATGGGAAAACGCATATGCTCTCTCGCCGTCCTGATTCTTGCATGCGCAGCCCACGCGTTTCCTGTCCTGGCCTGGAACACCACCGTGGGCGCAGCCGGCGACTTCCTGTATTCCCTGAGGCCAACGGGCGAAGGCGGCTACGTGGCTGCGGGGTTCTCCTCGCGAAACGACCCGAACGGCGATTTCTACGTCGCCAAGGTTTCGGCGAACGGGAGCCCGGAATGGGATTTCATAAAGAACCTGGGCGGCATAGACGCGCTTGAATCCGTGCAGCAGACCTTGGACGGAGGATACGTGGCGTGCGGCTACACGACCTCGTTCAACGGCGAATACGGCGCCTACATGGTGAAGCTGAATTCAAGCGGGGCAGAGGTATGGAACCAGAGCTCCTGGGGAACAAGCGACATCACGTGGGACCGCGTGATCCAGGCCGGCGACGGCGGCTACGCCGCGGCAGGGCAGATATCCCCGCACAACTCGCCCATTATAACCCCCATGCTCTTCAAGTTTTACCCCAACGGAACCCAGGAATGGAACCGGAGCTTCGTGCAGAACGACAACAATATCTGGGGCCGTGGAATCGCCCTCTCGAACGACGGCGGCTACGTGATGATGAGCGGGGTGGGCGGTGCCCTGCCGGGCGAATACGACGTATTTCTTGCGAAGACCGACTCAAGCGGGAACGTGCAGTGGAACATGACCTATGGCCTGGCCAACGACAGCGAGTCCCTCTCGCTCATTGCGACGGGCGACGGCGGATACGCGTTCGCGGGCTCGAGCTGGCCCCCTGATTTCAGCAGCGAGACCGCCTGGCTGGTAAAGACGTATCCCAACGGCACCTTGGAGTGGAACAGGACTTACCACAGCAGCGGGCGGGACTTCCTGGGCTCGGTGCAGCAAACCTCGGACGGCGGCTACCTGCTTTCAGGCAACTCAAACTTCAGCGCATGGGTGCTCAAAACTGACGCAAACGGAAACGAAATATGGCACGTGCTGGAAGGGGGCGGAACAACTAATGCCGCGGGAGCGCAGGACGCCGTCCAGGCTGCCGACGGAGGCTACCTGGTGCTTGCATTGACCGCGATGTTTGACCCGAACTACAATTCGTGGCTGTTCAAAATCGTGGACGTGCCGGGCTCGCGCGCGAATTTCATGATGAGGAATTCGCTGCTTTCCACCGTTTATCTGGACTCCATAAGCTTCCGCGGCAACGCAATGACGTTCCCGCAGCCCATAAAATTCGGCCCCGGCGAACGCAGGTCCGTTTCCTTCGCAATCCCCCCCGGCGTGTGCGGGTACAAGGGCGAGCTCGTGGAATTGGACGACCTCACGATTTCCTACACGCAGGGAATGGTCTCCGGGCTTGTCCAGAGCGGGGCGATTCCGCTCGTGCTGCGGTGCAGCTGAAAATAGAATAAGATTAGAGCGACTTCTCCTGCTTGAGGAAAATCTTCCTCCCAATCCCGATATTGCGGTCAACGTTCACCCCCGAACTAATCCAGCACCCGTTGCCTATCGTCTTTCCGGGCATCACGCAGCTCAGGACCCCGAACTTGGTGCCGTCCCCTACCACGGTGCCGAATTTCTTCCTTCCGGTGTTCACCCAGCCCTGCTCCGTGAGCACGTTCACGACGCCCTCGTCGAACCTGAAGTTCGCTATCTGCGTGCCTGCCCCGAAATTCACCCCCTCCCCTATGATGCTGTCGCCTATGTATGTCAGGTGCTTTGCCTTCACGCCGTCAAAAAGTATGCTGTTCTTCACCGTGGTGCTTTCGCCTATCTCACAGTTCCTTCCTACGGAATTGTTCCCCCGCAGGTAAGAGTGCGGCCCGATTTTCGTTCCCGCGCCCACGTAGTGCATGCCCTCGTCCACGTAGCTGTCCACTATTTCCGCGTCCTCCTCCATTATGAGCTTTCCCTTCACGGTGCTGTTTTCCACTTTTCCAGCGTTAGCCTCCATCTTCTGCAAAAGATAATCCTGCGCGTCAAAGAGGTGCCACGGATACGCCGCGTCCATCCAGAACCCCTCGGTTTCCACGCACCTCGCGCCCACGAGCACTTCGGTGAGCTCGTACTCGCCCCTTATGCTCGGCTTGATGCTTTCGAGCTTCGCGAACACCGAGTCGTCCATCGCGTAAACCGCCATGTTCACCAAATTTCCTTCGGGGTTTTCGGGCTTCTCGGCAATTGAAGAAACAATTCCGTCCTTCACCTGCAGCACCCCGTAGTGCTTGGGGTTGTCAACTTTTCTTGCGCCCATCGCTATTCCGCCCCTGTGCGCTTCCATGACTTTCCTGATGGCCGAGGATTCGGTGATGATGTCGCCTGCTAGCACGAGGAAGTTCCCGCTGATTTTTCCCTTCGCCGCCATGAGCGCGGCGGCGGTCCCGTACCACTCGCCCTGCTCAACGAATTCAATCCTGATTCCCAGCGAGTTTTCCTTTTTCCCGAAATAATCCAGTATTTTTTCCTTCGCGTATTTCACCACGATGAGGGCCTCGTCCACCCCTGCCTTCTTCGCCTCGTGGAGCACGTGCCAGAGCAGCGGCTTTCCCGCGCAGTGCACCATCGCCTTCGGCCTCGTGAACGTGAGCGGCCTCATCCGTTTTCCTTCGCCTGCCGCAAGTATCACTGCTTTCATTTGAACGACACCTCGTTCAAAAGCTTGTAAAAAACCGTTTCGTTTTTTCCAATCATGAATATCACCAAATTCCTACTGGCTAACTTCGCTTCCAACATTTTTAAACTTATGAGCGGATATGTATGCGGTGGGAACATGGAAACTATCGGCAACCTAGGCAAGGCGTACATAGGCGAGTGCATGGCCCGCACGCGTTACACGGGCTACGCGAAGGCGGCGGAGAAGGAGGGCTTCATACAGATAGCGGAGATTTTCCGCATTACGGCGGAGAACGAGCTGGAGCACGCGACCTGGAACATGCGCATGCTCAGCGGCCTGCTGAAAAAGGGCGGCGCGCCAGCCAAGGTTGAGGTAGGCAGCGAAGTGCCCACCGCGTTCGGAACAACTGCCGAAAACTTGCAGTCAGCGATAAACGGCGAGCACTACGAGCAATCCGAGATGTATCCGGGATTCGCAAAGGCTGCGGACAAGGAAGGATTTCCGGAAATAGGCGCGAGGCTCAGGGCGATAGCGAACGCGGAGGCGCACCACGAGGAAAGGTACCTGAAGCTGCTCAAGGAGCTTTCCGCGAACACGCTCTTCAAGAAGAAGGTGAAGGTGTTCTGGGTGTGCGCGAAGTGCGGCCACGTGCACGAGGGGACCGAGCCCCCGGAGAACTGCCCG
>JAKANX010000111.1 GCA_021823425.1 Microcaldota archaeon | reverse complement strand
GCTTGAGCGAAATCGCCAATCCGACAGTGGTGCAATTCGGGCCCGGGACCACGAATCCCTTCCAGCCCCTTTCCTTCTGCTTTTCCACGAGCGGCGCGTGCGAGGCGTTCACCTCCGGAATAAGTATGGGAACGTCCTCGTCGTACCTGAAAGCTGAGGTCGTGCTTATCACTGGCTTCTCCTTGGCGCACTTCTCCTCCACCTCGCGCGCAATCTCCCCCGGAAGCGCTGAAAAAATGATGTCGTAATTCTTCAGGCCGTCTCCAATTTGCGCTACGTCCTTCACCACCATCGCGGCTATTTTGGGGTCCATGTCCCCGTCCTGATGCCACGCCGCGGCCTCCGAATACCTCTTCCCCGCCGATTTCTCCGACGCGTAAAGACCGGTAATCTCGAACCATGGGTGCCCTGCGCACGCCTCTATGAACTGCTGGCCAGCAACCCCCGTTGCACCTAGCACCGCACACCTGAACCTCTTGGCAGCCATTCAAATCACCCTATAATCTTGCCCAGCCTTTCCACGGCCTCCCTTATCCTAGCAGACGGCTGGGTCAGCGCGAACCTCACGTATCCTTCGCCGTATTGCCCGAACGCGGTTCCGGGGGTTATCACAACTCCCTGCTCTATGGATTTTTTCACGAAATCCATGGAATTCTGGCCGGTTCCCTTTATTCCAATCCAGCAATAGAAAGTCCCCTTGGGCTTGTTCGCCTTGAGGCCTATTTTTCCCAGCTCGTTCACCAGCGTCTCGGCCCTCTTCTCGTATTCGTCAACAACTGCCTGCACTTCCTTGGGCTTTTTCGCGTCCCTGTATGCGCCGAGCGCAGTTACAGCGGTCTTTTGTATGTAAACCGGAACGCCTGAATCAATATTCTCCTTTGCCTTTCCCAGCCCCCTTATAACGTCCGCGTTCCCCACTGCAAAGCCAATCCTGTCCCCAGTCATGCAGAACGTCTTGGATAATGAATGAAATTCGATTACCGCGTCCTTTTTGATGTCCGACACTTCCAGCACCGAGGGCGCGGCGTAATTGCCGAACGTGAATTCGGAATACGCATTATCGTAGGCCAGTATTATGTCGTACTCCCTGCAGAACTCCACAGCCTCCTCCAGAAAATTCCGGTCGCAAACCGCGCCCGTGGGGTTGTTCGGGTAATTGAGGAACATGAGCGAGGCCTTTTCCGCATCCTCTTTTTTTATCTCGTCTAAATTCGGAAGGAAACCGTTCTGCTCAAGAAGGGGCATCTTCACCGCCTTCCCGTCCGATAAAATGGTCGTTCCGTTCGCGTAAGCCCGTTATCCGGCGTCGGCGCACCGCACCCCGTCCCCGGCGCCCACGAACGCCCTTCCGATGTTCGCAATCGCCTCCTTGGAGCCGATGGTGGCGAGCGCTTCAGCCTTCGCATCCACCCCGGCGCCGAACCTCCTGCCCATCCACGCGGAAACAGCCTCCCTATAGAACCCCTCTCCCTCATATGAAGGGTAGTTGTGGTTCTTCGGGTCAGCCGCCTCCCGGGCGAGCGCGTCCAGTATGAATTTGGGCGTAGGGATGTCCGGGTCGCCTATCGCGAGGCTTATCATGTCCGTCCCCTTCTTCCCCTGCTCCTGCTTTAGCTTGTCCAGTTCCGCGAATATGTACCTGGGCATCCTGTCCATTCTTTTGGCATTCCGCATAATCATCCACCGAGCCTGAATTCCTCATGTATCGCGCGCACGCAGTCCTCGGCGCGCTCCGCATTTATCATGAACGTGATGTTGATTCCGCTCGCGGCCTGCGATATGAGCTCCACGTTTATCCCCTTCCCCGCGACCGCCGTGAAAATTCCCGCGGCGCTTCCGGGCTTGCGCGCCATCTCCTCTCCTACGACGCCAATCATCGCGAGCCCCCTCTTTATCTCGAACACGTCAAACAGCTTGTTCTCCACCTTCTTGAGCATCGCCTCTAGCTTGTCCACGTCCTTCTCGTCCACGGTGAAGGAAATGCTCGATTGTGAAGTAGCAATAGTATCAACCGAAACCCCTGCCTTTGTCGCCATCACGAAAATGTCCGCAGCCACTCCGGGCTCGTCCACCATCTTGCCGCCCTTAATCGTCGCTATCGCGACGCCCTTCTTGGACGCGATGGAGGATATCAGGTTTGTGCGCTCTTTTCCCAGCTTCTCCACTATCCTCGTCCCCTCCTTCTTGGGCGCGAGCACGCTCTTTATCTGCGCGAAAACGGGCGAGCCCTGCAAGACGTCCATCGTGCGCGGGTGCAGAATCTTCGCGCCCAAATACCCCAGCTCCTCGGCCTCCTCGAACGTGATTTCATCCAGTTTCCTGGCGTCCTTTACAACGCGCGGGTCGGCGCTCATGAACCCCTCCACGTCCTTCCAGATTTCCAGCACCTGCGCTTCCCCTGCCACCGCAACCACTGCGGCCGAGTAGTCCGAGCCTCCCCTTCCGAAGGTGTTCACGTTGCCCTTGGAGTCTATTCCGTAGTATCCGGTAATCACAATCGTCCTTCCCTTTATTTTCGGAATCACTTTTGAATTGAAATTCTCCTTGGTCTTTCCCATCACGCAGTTCGCGTTCTCGAACCTTCCGTCTGCCACGATTCCGCAGTCCTCCGCGTTCATTGAAACCGACGTGATTCCGTGCGAATTCAGGTATTCGGAGACGAGGATGGAACTGAGGCGCTCCCCGAAGGAAGAGATGCGCTCCTTGCGTTCAATCGTCCTTTCCTTTCCCCTGAGCAATTCCGAAAGCTCGGAAAACCCGCGCTCCAAGGCGGCGTTCTTCACGTCGAAATATGACTGGTGCTTCTGCCTCAATTCCTCGGTGATGTCCGCGCCCGCCTCGTAGGCCTTGAGCAGCGCGTCGGTAACTCCCTGCAGCGCCGACACTACGAGCACGTTCTCCCTCTTGGAATTCATCTTCAGTATTTGCGCGAGCGTTTCCAAATCCTCCCTGCTCCGCAGGATTCCGCCCCCTATCTTGAGAACCGCGCGCGTCATTTTTTCACCCTGTCCGAAATGTCAATAAGGTCGGCGAGCACCGCGCTCGCGGTCTCGCTCTCTCCGGCCCCCTTCCCAACGAGGGTGAGCGGCCCTGCCATCCTCGCCTCGAGCGTAATCGCGTTCAGCGTCCCGTTTATGGACGCGAGCGGGTCCGAGAGCGGCACGAACCTCGGCGCGACCTCCATGTTCCCGTCCGAGCTCGCGGAGCAGATGAGCTTCACCCTGTAATTCTGCGACGCGGCAAGCTCCAGTATTTCCGGGGTTATGCGCGAAATCCCGGTCCTTTTAACTTCGGAAAACGATGCGTTCTTTCCGAATATCGCGTTGGCCACAATCGCCAGCTTGGCTGCGGCGTCTATCCCGTCCACGTCGTAGGAGGGGTCCCTCTCGGCAATCCCGAGCTGCTGGGCCTCCTTGAGCACGGTTCCGTAATCCATC
>JAKANX010000110.1 GCA_021823425.1 Microcaldota archaeon | reverse complement strand
GGCGGTTTATCATTTCCAGCACGTCCGGGTTGCCCTGCCCGATTTTGTACACTATCATCGGGAATTCCATGTGCCTTGCAGTCCCGGGAGTGGCGTAGACTTGGAAGCCGAGGGCGCGCAGCCTCCTTTCTATTTCCTTTCCTTGGGGCTTGTCCTCGTCCTTGAGCGTAAGAAGCGCAACGTTCTTCTTCACCCTCATTCCAGCAGCGGTGAGAGCCTTGTAGTATGCGAGCTCGTAAGAAGAGGAGATGCCCATAGTCTCCCCGGTGCTTTTCATTTCAGGGCCGAGCGCGGTGTCCAGCCCGGGCAATTTCAGGAACGGGAAGACCACGCTCTTCACGGAGTAGTGGGAAGGTTCGCGCTCAGGAAGCTTGCCGAGCGGCTTGCCAAGCATCACTTCGGTCGCCATTTTCGCTAGGCGGATGTTGCGCGCCTTGCTTATGAACGGCACGGTGCGCGAGGCGCGGGGGTTCGTTTCAAGTATGTAGACCGTTTCGCCGCGAACTGCGAACTGCATGTTGAAGAATCCGATTATTCCGAGCGAGGAGCAAAGGCTTTCCGCGTATTCCGTGATGGTCTTCTTGCTCTTGTCCGTGAGCCTGAGCGAGGGGTAAACCACGTTCGCGTCGCCGCTGTGCACGCCCGCGTACTCTATGTGCTCCATTATCCCGGCGATGAATATCTTTTTGCCGTCCGAGACGCCGTCCACTTCGCACTCTATCGCATTATCTAGGTATTTGTCTATGAGCACAGGGCGCTTCTCGCTAACTTCCACGGCCTCGTTTATGTATTTCCTGAGCTCGTCGGGCGCGTGGATTATCTGCATCGCGCGGCCTGCAATCACGTAGCTGGGCCTTACGACTATAGGGTAATTTATGCGCGATGCGACCTCCAATGCCTCTGCCTCGCTCCTTGCTGTCCCGTTCTCGGGCTGCGGAATCTTGAGCTGGTGCGCGAGCGTGCGGAAGAGCTCGCGGTCCTCGGCTATGTCTATTCCCCTCATCGGGGTGCCGAGTATTTCCGCCTTGCCCTCCAGCTTCACGGCGAGGTTTATGCTTGTCTGGCCGCCGTACTGGACCAATACGGGCGTGTCCGCGCCCTCGTTCTCCAATACGTTCATCACGTCTTCAAAGGTGAGGGGCTCGAAGTAGAGCCGGTCGCTTATGTCGAAGTCCGTGCTCACGGTCTCGGGGTTGTTGTTTATCACGATGCTCCTGATTTTCATCTCGCGCAGCGCGAAGGACGCGTGCACGGTGCAGTAGTCGAACTCTATTCCCTGTCCTATCCGTATGGGGCCGGAGCCGAGTATGAGCACCTTTTTCCCATCCAGGGGGCGGGCCTCGTTCTCAGTTTCGTAAGTGGAATAGAAATACGGGGTGCGGGCCTCGAATTCGCCTGCTACCGTGTCCACCATCTTGTAAGTCGGAACTATCCCGGCCTCCTTGCGGATTTTGCGCACTTCGGATTCCGGAATCCCCTTGAGGGCGCCTATGTGGGCGTCGGAAAATCCGAGGCGCTTTGCCGTGCGCAAAAGCTCGCCGGAAATCGGGGAGTTGGAAATCTCCTTCTCGTAATCGGTTATGTTCCTGAGCTTCTTTAGGAACCAGATGTTTATTCCGGTCTTCTGCGCGATTGCCTCAACCCCGGTTCCTGCGCGCAGCAGCGCGAGTATCGCGTAGAGCCGCAGGTCCGTTGGAGGCATGATGTGCTGCTCCGCGCTTGCCGCGTCAAGCTTGGGGGTGCGCGTGTCCAGGCTGCGCATCGCCTTCTGAACAGCCTCCTCGAACGTCCTTCCGATTGCCATCACTTCCCCTGTGCTCTTCATCTGCGTGCCAATCTTGCGCTCTATGTGCGGGAACTTGTCGAAAGGCCAGCGCGGGATTTTCACCACCACATAGTCCAAAGAGGGCTCGAAAGATGCGGGGGTGGTCTGCGTGACCGCGTTCTTCACGTCGTAAAGCCTGCATCCGAGCGCGAGCTTTGCGGCAACGCGGGCAATCGGGAATCCGGTCGCCTTGCTCGCGAGCGCGGAAGAGCGCGAGAGCCGCGGGTTGACTTCTATGACATAATATTGGCCGGTCTTCTGGTTGTATGAATACTGGACGTTGCAGCTTCCGATTATCCCAAGCTCGTCCACTATCGCGAACGAGGCGTCGCGGAACATCTGGTGCTCGCGGTCGTTGAGGGTCTGCGAGGGCGCGACGACTATGCTCTCTCCTGTGTGCACGCCCATGGGGTCGAAGTTCTCCATGTTGCACACGATTATCCTATTCCCGTATTCGTCCCTCACGACCTCGTATTCAAATTCGCCCCAGCCCGCAACGCTCTTTTCAATGAGCACTTCGTTCGTGGGGCTCATGCGCAGCCCGAATTCAAGGAGCTTCTCTAGCTCGTTCCTGTTGTGCGCGAACCCCCCTCCTGTTCCCCCCAAGGTGTATGCGGGGCGCGCTATCACCGGGTAGCCGGTTTTCTCCGCGAAAACGAAGCCTTCGTCCAGGGTTTTCACTGACTTGCTCTCCAGCATGGGCTGCCCGATTTTTTTCATGGACTGCGCGAACGCCTCCCTGCTCTCGCCCTTTTCAATTGATTCCGGGCCCGTGCCTATCACTTTCACGCCGTATTTTTTCAGGATTCCCGCCTTGTGCAGGTCCATGGTGAGGTTCAGTCCGGTCTGTCCGCCCACGTTCCCGAAAATCGCGTCCGGCTTTTCTTTTGCGATTATCTTTTCCAGGAATTCCACGGTGAGGGGCTCTATGTAGACCGAATCCGCTATTTCCGAATCGGTCTGTATCGTCGCGGGGTTGGAGTTCGCCAATATTACCTTTATCCCTTCCTCGCGGAACGCGCGGCACGCCTGCGTGCCCGAGTAGTCGAATTCCGCGGCCTGGCCTATCACTATGGGCCCCGAGCCTATTACCAGGACCTTCTTCGGCCTTGCCGCATCGGCTTTCGCATCTTGCTCCTTTTCCATTTTCAAACCACTTCAGCTTAGCAGGAATTCCATCAGCGCCTTCTGCACCGCCACCTTGTTCTTGGCCTGTTCCCACGCGAGGCTCTGCTTCCCGTCCAAGACCTCGTCGCTCACCTCCACGCCGCGCGTCGCGGGAAGCGGGTGCATGGAGAATTTCGCCCCGAGCTTTTTCATCGCCGCAGCGTCAAGCTGGAAGGGCACGAACTGCTTTATCTCGTCCTCCCCGACTTCAAACGCGTTGGTGTAGGCCACGTCCGCATTCGTTTCGAAATCGTGCACCGCCTTGGCGCCCTTTGCGTAGCCCGGGTTGGGCGCGTAGCCCTTGGGCGCTATGAAAATCATTTCCATCCCGAATTTCGCGCAGCCCGCGGCGAGCGCGTTCGCGACGCTGCTGTCCGGCTTCCCTATGTAGGCGAGCCTCGTTCCGGGCTTCAGCAGTCCGTGCTGCCTGATGGTGTAGAGGTCCCCGAGCGCCTGGCAGGGGTGCTCTAATTCCGTTG
>JAKANX010000017.1 GCA_021823425.1 Microcaldota archaeon | reverse complement strand
TCCTTCTTGGGCGCCGGCGGGTGGACGAGCAAAAGCCGTTTTGCGATGTCGCGCGTCATCAACGAGGAAAGCATCAGAATACCCCGTCATACTCCAAAGTTTTTTGTTTTCCTTTTTCAGGGGCAAGAAGCAACCAACGCGCCTCGTTGACGGTTTTGTAATATATATTCCTCCCTTCCCGATTCATTGCGACAATAAGATTGTTCGCTTTGAGTTGGCCGAGATACTTGGACGTATTCTGCGCTTTTAGTTTGAGTTTTCTAGTTATTTCAGTGTTGGTAATTTCACCTTTTTTACGCAATGCATAAAGCAAGACATCAAAGGCTCTCGGCTGCAGCTCGCTGTTGATCCTTTCCTTGGCAAGAGTGAACAGAATGCTCTTTATCGCTGGTGCGCGCAACTGCTCCGTGCGGCCGATAACCTTTTGCGAATTTACTGCCGCCATGTCCAAGGCGTAAAAAATCTGCCTGATATTGCCTTCAAAAAGCCCATATACGACATCCAAGGCGTCATCATGCACCGGAGCCAGCGGAGACCGGCCCGGAATCTTAAATGCGTCATATCTTTTTGCGAGAATAGCCTTTATTTCATAATACGCGAGGGGACCCAATTGAATCTCGCAGGAGATGCATTCGTTTATCTTGCTGTTCGATTTGAAGCATGATTCCATGGTTTTATTGCCTAGAAATATGAAATGGCATTTATCAGTGAGGAGAAAGTCGCGCAGATCGGCCAAAACACGCGATAACCTCCGCTCATCCTCTATATTGTCCAGATTGTTGAACTGGAAAATAATGCCGGAATAACCTGCCTGCGAGATTATCTCGACGATGCGCTTAGTTTTCAGTTTTAAGAATGCTGTGGCATGTGTGGTCAAACCTTTTCCAGAGCCTTTCTCGAAACCAAAGCCTGCGGCCTGTACGCCGATGCTCGAGCTTTCATCTTCGAAAAGAGGCTTCAGCTCCGCATTTATTGATTTGCAGGCATCTAGGTATTTTTTCGGCAGCGCGGCATACGTCCCTGCCATGGCGGCGGTCTCGTAAAGGTTGCAAAGCGAATTAAAAATGAAATCAGATGAAGACCAAGTGCTTTGGGTGTCGATCTCCGAGAGCGATATAAAATAAGCCCCTGATAAGTCTGAGCGGACTACGTTGCCTAGGCTGGTTTTCCCGATGCCCTTTTCCCCGACAACCAGTGAAAGGCTATGATCCCTCGTTTGAATCATTCTTTTCAAATCACCGCGATATGCATCGCGGCCGATGAAGGTTGATGTCGGAATTATGCCATATGTTTCAACTGCTTTTATATCGAAGGGATTTTTCTGGAGTCCGAATGTGTCCCACATTTTTTGCACCGTTACATAATTATACAATCATCGTATTATAATACAAAAAAGATATAAATATGCGTATTTGCTCTCGATTTTGTCAAAAAACTTCATCCAAAAGCTCTTCCCTGCCCTCGGGAACGAAATACTCCCACTCAAGGCACCTGAGCATCTCAAGGTCCGAAAGGTCGCGGATGTCAGCTGAAAGGGTGCTTGAGAGGATTGTCTTTATCTCCTGCGACTGCCTCTTCACGCGGGCTACTGCCTCGTCCTTGGTGGCTCCCGAGGCGGTGGTGCTCGCGTACGCGACTATTTCCATGGGCCGCTCGCCCGTGGTCAGCCGTTCTAGGAGCCTGTTCCACATGGCGATTTCGCGATCGAGCCTTATCCCGTCCGGGTTCTGCGCGTTCATCTTGGACTTGCGAGTCTCTGCCTCGCTCCTCCTCGTCTTTATGTCGTCCGCGTACTTGGAGACGTCTATGGAGGAGAGCAGGAAGCTGACTTTCACCGTGTGCTTGAGCGAGCCGAGCGCCTTTTCAAATGACTCGAACAGCGAGCGTTTCTCGCCCTCGCTCTTGTCCACGGTGCTCTCGTAAAGCATTATCTCCAAGAAGCGCGTCGCGTAGTAGCCGTTCTCGCTCTTCTTGAGAACGCAGTCGCGCGAAGCAGGAATTATGTAGTTGCCCCTCACCTCCACTATGTTCGCGGCTTTCGTGAAATGGGGCATGAGCAGGTAGCCGTATTTCCAGATGAAGAGGGCGAACGCGAACAGGAATGCTGAAAGCAAGGCGGGAATGTACGCGCCGAATATCACCGCGAGCACGAGCGAGAGGGCGCCCCCGAGGAGCGATGTTATGGTTATTGCGCGGTTGAGTATCATGGAAGCACCTAAATCTGGGATATTTCAGTCGCTATTTCCCCTGCGAAGGAGCCGGAGAGCTCCTTTATCAGAACGAGCGTCGCGGCGAGGGCTAATACAGGGACTACGACGCAATAGAAGAAAAGGGCGGCGGAAGCCGCGGTTGCCTCCTGCACCATGAGGGTGAGCTCGCCGGTGTAATCGTCGCCTCCGGAGAAGCCCATTTCGTAGAGCTTCACCGCGACGGCCGCGTTGTTGTTCAGGTCCACAATCGGGACGGTCTGGTATTTGGCGTTGGAGAGGAACGCGGAGGTGGAGGACTTGGCAGCCTCGAGGCCCTGCACAGGCGGCTGGAACATGAGGAGGACTAGCGGGTAGAAGATTATTAGCGCTATTGACGCGGCAATCAGGAACGCGCCGAACTTGCGCGAGAGGAAGAAAGAGCGCAGCACCAACCCGCTGGCGAAGAGCACGCCGAACCAGCCCGAGGAGACGAACGAGAGGAACTGGGCGTTGAGGCTGGACGCGAAGACCGAGAGCTGGATTGAGTACAGCGAGTTGGAAAGCTGGTTGGAGACCGAGTCCATGTTGGCCAGCGGCGCTATGGAGAAGTTCCCGAAATGCAATTGCAGCGTCTGGTAGTAGGCGATGTTGTTCTGCACGCGGAGCATGTCCCCGGAAAGCGAGAGCGCCGAAACGGACGTGGAGTTTATGCCGCAGAGCACGTAATCGGGAGGCGTGGAATTGGAGGCGCAGGTGACGTTCTGCATTACCGGGGTGAATTCCGAGCTCACCTGCAAAACCATCGCCGAAAGCCCTACGGCGAAGCCCAGTATCGCCGCGTTCACCATCGCCTGTATGAGCTCGTCCACGCCGAAGCGCTCCAGCCTCTTTATGGAGAACGCGCGGCCCAAGCCGAGGGCTATGCCGGAAACGATTACCGAGATTATTATCGCGGTGCCGGCTATTCCCTGCCAGTTTGAAAGTAGGTCAGCCATTTGAAATCACGAACGGAACGGGGACGCCCTCCTTTGCGCCTGCCCGCATCCGAATCACTGCAGTATTCCCTTGGAGGACTGGACTATGCTCGGCGCGGCCACGGTTATGGCGATGATTATCACGCCGCCTATGAACATGCTGATTGCGGCGCTTATGTACTTGCCCCTGGCCTCTGCGGGCTGCATCTGGGCGAACGCGTAAACCATGCCGCTCAAAATCACTAGGATTACGGCAATTGTGGGCGCTATCGTCGTGAGCGTGCCTTCGATGCCTTCAAGAATAGTCTGAAGAGCCATGGATTTCCATTCGGAAAAGCGCTTTATAAATGTGCGGTTTTCAGGCGCGGGCGGGGCAATGATATGCACGTTTATATATTTCCATAAACAAATCAAGCGTATGGAAAAATCCGATTACCTGGTGCTCTACGTTGACAGCGGGCACTGCGCGGCCCTCATAGAGGAGCTGGTGATGCCCCACGTGAAGGAAATCAACGGAGTGCGGATGGACGTCGCGGAGGACGAGCGTCACGGATGGAAAACGCTGCTGAAGGCAACCGCGCAGGGCAAGAAATATGACATGGTCATAAGCCCGTCTTTCTACAATTTCGGCAGGTACGGGGTGAAGAACGTGTTCACCGCGGCGGTTGCGAACAACGGGGCGTGCAAGCTGGTCGTTTTCAGCTCGCAGGCCGGCTGCGGGAGCCTCAAGGCGGCGGTGGCGCAATTCGGGAACGTGGAGCACGTCGCGAAGCGGGGGCTTGAATCCATTTCGGCGATGGGCGAGGACGTCGCCAAGGCGATAAGGAGGGGAATGCAGGAGGCAAGGCTCGCGGGCGAGCTTCCGGTTGGCGCGATTGAGGATGCGCGCAGACTGGGCTGCAAGCACGGCCGCGCGGGCGAGTGCGGCAGGAAGGCGCCGATTCAGATAAAACGGGGGGGGCAGTAAGCTTATTTTAGTTTGGCGCGGAAGCGCACGCATGCGCATTCTGCTCAGGATAGGGAAAGGCGTGCACGAGAACGCCGCGGCTTATTACGATGAGGCAAAGGGGGCGAGGGAAACCGCCAAGGGAGTGGAGCGGGCGATAGCCGAAACCGAAAAAGAGATTGGAAAGGCGCGCAAGGAGCACGCGGCAGCGGAAAAGAAAAAGGCGGAGGAGACAAAGGTCGCGCGCAAGAAGGCGTGGTACGAGAAGTTCCATTACTTTTTCACTTCAGCCGGAAAACTCGTAGTGGGGGGGCGGAGCGCTGACCAGAACGATTTCGTTTACAAGAATTATTTTGAGGAGGGGGATTTGTTCTTCCACGCGGACATACAGGGAGGGGCGGCTTGTGTTTTGAAGGGCGGGAGCGGCGCGGACGAAAATGAGCTGGCTGAGGCTGCGCAGTTCACTGCGTCGTTCTCCAACGCGTGGAAGAACGGGAACGCGGCAGTTGACGTTTACTGCGTGAGGCGGGAGCAGGTTTCCAAGCACGCGGCAGGTGGGTTCATCGCAAAGGGGGCGTTCGCGATTGTCGGCGAGAGGACGTGGTTCAGGAAAACTGGATTGAAGCTCAAAATCGGGATTGAAAATGAGATTGCCACTGTCTTGCCGGCGAACTGCGGCAGGAAGATGGAGAAGGAAACAGCGATTGTGCCGGGAACGCACGAGAAGGGCGAGATGGTCAAGAGGCTTTCCAAGCAATTGGGGGTGCATCCGGACGAGATACAAAATCTCCTTCCGCCCGGAAGGATTAGCGTCGCGAAATAATCTGGGATTTCACGAACGCCTGCAATATCTCGCTGTAGGCGCTGAACGCATAGCCCAGAACCCTGTCAACGATATGCCAATCAAGAATCTGCGCCGGATCCGCCGTGCCTTCGAGCGCCCGGGCGAATGTATATGCCTCCAAGTCTTCGGGGGGCTTGAGCGGATCCTTCACGGTCTTGAAATTCCGGACCATGCTGCCTAGGTCGTGGGAGGTGTCCACAATGCCGCCGATATCCAGCCGAAGGACACGCCCCGAGGCCAAGGAAACGAAGCCGGCGATGTCCTCCGCCGAAGGGCCGAAGTCCCCGTAATTTATCCATTGCGCGTGCGCGGGGAAGTTCTTCAGGACGTCGCAGTCCACGGTAACGGCAATGCGGCCGTGCCTGGATGCAATTGAGTGCGCGTAATCCAGCGCGAGCCTGCTTCCCACGGTATAGGTTTCGTTGCCGTCGCGCTCGGAAAAGTGCATGTGCGACCCGCATTGGAGCCTTTTTGTGGGAACCGCGTCCCCGTGGCCGTCGAAATTCAGCTTTGCGGACGCGCCCGAGGATTTGGTGAAATAGTACGAGTAGTGGTGCGTGCCGCCGCCTTCCCAGATGAACGCGGCACGGCCGGCGAGCCCGGAAAGCTCCCGGGCTATGGATTCCTCGTTCCTGGACGCAAGCGGGACAAAGCGCGTGCTCTTCGGGAAACCGCCGCGGGATTCCATCTTCGCGGCGAACGCGCGGTTGAACTGGCTGGGCGAATAAAATATGTCCATAGTTGTAAATTATGTTAAATAATATTTTAAAAGGCGGGGTGGAATTGTAACTATAGTTACAAGCCCGCGGTGCGTGCGCTATTTATTTAAACCTTGAATTCCATTCTTAATCTCATAGATTCGGTGGGTTCAAGGATGGCTAAGCGGATTGAGGTCAAATTCAAGGATGAAATCAGGGACCCCAGGGCTGAGGGGCTAGCGGCCCTGCTGCGCGAGGAATTCAAAGCGAAAATAGCGCGCGCCGCCGTGATAGAGGCGTACAACATAGACGGCGAGCTTTCCGAGGACGAGCTCAGATTATTGGGCAGCGAGGTCTTCAGCGACAAGATTGTGCAGGAATATTCGTCCTCAAAGCCGTTCCTCGCCGAGGGCTGGCGAATAGAGATAGGATACCAGCCCGGGGTCACGGACAACGTGGGAAAGACGGCCAAGGACGCGATAAGGGACGCGCTCAACCGCGAGCTGGACGTCTACTCAAGCATGGTCTACGCGATAATCGGCGAGGTGGACGAGGAGGCGTGCGAGAAGTTCGGCAGGCGCCTCGCAAACGGACTGATACAGAAGATAACGGTGCGCACACCGCACTCGGACAATTTCGAGCCATATGTTCCAAAGGTCGCGCTCGCGCAGGAAATCAGGGTTGAGACGGTGAAGCTGCCCGCGGACGAGGACAAGCTGGAGCAGCTCTCCAAAAAAAGATTGCTGGCGCTCAGCGTCAGGGAGATGAAGGCGATTCGGAAATACGTTTCTTCCGACTCCGTGGTCAAGGCGCGCAGGCAGGCGGGCCTCGGCGACGAACTGACGGACGTGGAACTGGAGGTAATAGCGCAGACCTGGAGCGAGCACTGCAAGCACAAGATTTTCAACGCCGAGATAGCGTACAGCGAGGATTCGGACAGCTACAACGTGGACTCGCTCTTCAAGACGTTCATACGCGGGGCCACGGAAATGCTCAGGAAGCCCTACGTGCTTTCCGCTTTCAAGGACAACGGGGGGATAGTGAAGTTCAATCCCGATTACGACGTCGCGGTTAAGGTGGAGACGCACAACGCGCCGAGCGCGCTCGACCCTTACGGCGGCGCGCTCACAGGAATCCTGGGCGTGAACAGGGACATCATCGGCACTGGAATGGGCGCGTTCCCGATTGCTAACGTGGACATGCTCTGCTTCGGCAACTTGAACGAGAAGAACGTCCCGCATGGCGTGCTCCACCCGAAGACGATTTACGAGGGCGTGGTTTCCGGGATAAGGGACGGCGGGAACAAGAGCGGAATTCCCACCGTGAACGGCTCCTTCACTTTCGAGCCGGGCTTCACTGCAAGGCCGATTATTTATTGCGGGACCGTGGGCCTGATGCCCACTGAAATAAGGGGCAGAAAGACGGCTGACAAGAAGGTGGAGCCCGGGCTAATCGCGGTAATGGTCGGAGGAAGGGTGGGCAAGGACGGAATACACGGCGCTACGTTCTCCTCGCAGCAGCTTGAGACCAGCATACCCACGAGCGTGGTCCAGATAGGCGACCCGATAACGCAGAAAAAAGTGCTTGATTTCATCATTGAGGCACGGGATGAACTGCTCTACGAGGCGATTACGGACAACGGCGCGGGCGGGCTATCTTCCAGCATAGGAGAGATGGCCGAGCAGAGCAACGGATGCGACATCTGGCTGGAGGCGGTCCCGCTCAAGTATCCGGGGCTGCAGCCCTGGGAAATACTCGTTTCCGAGAGCCAGGAGCGCATGACCATTGCGGTGAAGCAGGAGAACATGGAGCGCCTCGAGCAGATTGCGAAAAAGCACGAGGTCGAGATAACGGCAGTTGGAAAATTCACGGACAGCGGAAGGCTGCACGCGCTCTACGAGGGAAAGAGCGTCGCTTATTTGGATTTGGACTTCCTGCACAAGCCGCCCCGACTCAAGCTCACGGCGAAATGGAAGCGCAAAACGTTCGTTGAGCCGAACGTCACCGAGCGGGACCTGGGCGCGGTTCTCAGGAAGCTGCTCGCGCTTCCGAACATAGCGTCCAAGGAGCACACCATAAGGCGGTACGACCACGAGGTGCAGGGAAAGAGCGTGATAAAGCCGCTCATGGGCAACAACGCGCCATGCGACGCAGCTGTAATTAGGCCCGTGTTCGAAAGCTGGGAAGGGCTGGTGGTTTCGCACGGAATTTGCCCGAAATACGTTCAGGACAGCCACGACATGGCGATGATGGCGTTTGACGAGGCGGTGAGGAACGCGCTCGCAGTCGGCGCGAAGCTCGGCTACATGGCCGCGCTGGACAATTTCTCATGGCCCGACCCGGTGCAGAGCGAGAAGACGCCGGACGGGGAATACAAGCTCGCGCAGCTCGTTCGGGCGTGCATGGCGGTATATGATTGCTCGATTGGATACGGAATACCGCTGGTTTCGGGCAAGGACAGCGTGAAGAACGATTACTACGGCAAGGACGGCAAGTATTCAATACCGCCGACTTTGCTCATGACGGTAATAGGGAAGATAGGAGACGTGAGGAACGCGATAAGCAGCGACTTCAAGGGAGAAGGCGACGCGGTCTACGTGCTCGGAGTGACGAGGGAGGAGCTGGGCGGAAGCGAATACTACCGCATTTTCGGGGGGCTGGGCAACGACGCGCCCAAGATAAGCCTGGACGAGGTGATGCCGCTCTACCGCGCTTTCTCGGGCGCGTGCGAGCTCAGGCTCGTGAGGTCCGCGCACGACATTTCGGACGGCGGGCTCGCGGTCGCGCTCGCGGAGTGCAGCTTCCCCTCTGGAATGGGAGTTGAGATTGACGTCTCAAAAATCCACGCGGAGACGCAGAACGAGGACGCGCTCCTGTTCTCCGAATCAGGGGGCAGGTTCGTGGTGAGCGTGGCGGAGAAGAACGTGGAGAAGTTCGAGAAGGCGATGCACGGCACGAAATTCTCGCGCTGCGGCAGGGTGCGCGGGGACAAGAGGTTCGTGGTTAGGAAGGGCGAGAGCGTGCTCGTGAACGAGGATGGCAGGGACCTGCGCGGAATATGGAACGGCGTGAAGATATGAACGGAAAAACAAAAGCAGCGGTGCTCACCGGATACGGCATAAACGCCGATTATGAGTTGGAGTACGCGCTGCGCGCATCCGGGGCGGAGGCAAGGAGGCTGCACATCCACGAGCTCATGGACAGCCCGAAGATGCTTGACGATTTCAACCTGCTGGCTTTCGCGGGCGGATTCTCCTTCGGCGACGACCTGGGCAGCGGCAAGGTGGTTGCGAACAAGTTCAGGTTCAGGCTCAAGGACCAGATGATGGACTTCGTGAAGCAGGGCAAGCTCGTAATCGGGATATGCAACGGCTTCCAGATGATTGCGAAAATGGGCCTGCTTCCGTACGCGGACTTTTCCCAGAAGGTGACGCTGAGCTTCAACGACTCCGGCAAGTTCGAGGACAGGTGGGTCTACCTGAAGATGAACCAGAAATCCCCGTGCGTTTTCACGCAGGGAATCGGCGGGCTCATGCTCCCCGTGCGCCATGGCGAGGGCAAGTTCATAAGCGACGGTGCGACGCTAAAGGATCTCGCGGCCAAGAACATGGTGGCGATGCAGTACGTCAACGAGCGCGACGAGTTCGCCGGATACCCCTACAACCCGAACGGCTCGGCGATGAACATCGCGGGCATATGCAACCCTGAAGGCAACGTCTTCGGGCTCATGCCACACCCGGAGGCGTACAACGCGATGACGAACAACCCGTTCTGGCCCGGAGTAAGGGAGCGCATAACGGACTGGAAGGGCTCGGGCATGAAGATATTCGAGAATGCGGTTTCCCACATAAACGGCAAATTCTGATTCCATTTTAGTGCAGGAAGGAAACCAGGACAAGGAACAGGGAAAATATCCAGATGAAATAGTCCACGAGCCGCTCGCGCCCGAGTTCTGCGAGGAAAAGCACGTAGCCAGATGCGAGCACGTAAATTCCGTATGCGGCGAACCTGAGCATGCTGAGCGAGCCGTATTCCATATACGCGAGGAGCATGGGGCCGAAAACGAGCAGGGCCCTGAACGCGAGCCAGAATTTCCGCGCCGTTTCCTCGTTGAGGATGGTGAATGGGGTGCTTATTCCTGCTGCCTTGTCGCCTTTTTCGTCCTTGTAGTCCTTGACCATGCTGCCTATTGCGAAAATCGCGAAAACTATCGCGGTTTTTTCGGCAACCTGCTGGTTCAGGGCGGAGCGCAGGAGCGCGTGCGAAAGGAAAATAAGCGCGAAAACAGCGCCCTCGGAAACATGCGCCAGCGGGAACGTCCTCTTGAGCTGGAGCGCCCTGCTGTAAAGGAATGAAATCGCGAGGATTAGAACGGGAATGTAGAAAGAAGGGTTGCCTGCAACATATGCAATTAGCGCCGAAGCCGCGAGGGACGCCGCCAGCACTGCCCAAGCAAGAAGGCCGAACGAGAATGCGGGCCTGTTGTTAATCTTGTCTTCCTTGGCGTCGCTGCCGCAATTGAGCATGAATGCAAGCAGTATTGCAACAGAGTTTGCAGCGAACACCGGAAGGTCCGCGAGGCGCAGGGGGCCGAGAAGGGTTGCCGCGAACAGCGAGAGCGCGAGAAGGAGGAAAATGCGCGAGAGCCTGTATTTCACAAGGCCGGCGAAGCCTTCGTCTATGTAAAGCAGCGGCGGGATGAACAGCAGTAGCCTGATGGCGTAAAAGAAGGAGAAAAAGACCGCGAAGCTCGCTGTGCCTGCGAGCGCGTTCGCAACGTACGGGTGTACGGAGCCGAGGAGCTGGAGCGTGCCCCATGCGAAGAGCGCAGCGAGCACGAACGTGCCCGGCTGCCTGTCCTTCACGAACATGTACGAGGCGAAAAGCAGGATGCCTAGGTAAACCGCGGTAATCTCACCGATAGTCATGCCCGCATCAAGAAAGAGCACGTTCGGCTGCGGGTAGAAATAAATGGGGTTCGCGTAAAGGAAATGATCCATCGCGGGCGGAAGAAGGGGGAGCAGGAACCCGAGCAGCAGGGGAGCGTAGCTCGCCTTTTTCATGAAAAGCTTCTGGCCCGCAGCAAAGAAAACGAATACGGAAAGGTAGGACGTCGCATAGTCAAGCATCATCAGGGTTTGCGATGAGAGCGTGGGCCCGGAAAACGCGAGCGGCCATTCCTCAACGTAGCGCAGGAAGCCTATCGCTGCTATGAAAAGCAGCACGTGCAGTGGCGTTGCGTTTATCTTCTCCAGTCGCGAGATTAACCCTTCAAGCATGCTCCCGGCGCACCTTCGCTCCTGAAATTAATAAACATAGTTGGGGCGGGTTTGGAACTTTGTAACCATAGTTACAAAAAACGCCTCAAAACACCTCCATGGGCAATTATTTTAAACGCGTTTGCGAATATATGCTATGGATGCTTCTAGCTGCTTTTTTCGCGACGATGAGTTGGTGGAGCACTGCGGCGTAATAGGGGTTTATTCCAAGAAAGGCGCCAAGGTCGCTCCTGTACTCTACAAGGCGATGGTCGCGCTCCAGCACAGGGGCCAGGACGCTGCGGGCTTTGTTGTCTGGGACAACGGGTTCGTTGAACGCAAGGGCGTCGGCCTTGTTTCCGACATTTTCAAGGAAACGGACCTTTCGGTAGGCGGCACGCTCGGCATTGCGCACACGCGCTACCCGACCACGGGGCTGTGCCTGATAAGCGACGTGCAGCCTTTCAGGAACATAGACATCGCGATTTCCCACAACGGCCAGGTTTCCAATTACCGGGATGCGCGCTCGGCGCTGGAGAAGCGCGGGTTCAGGTTCGTCTCCACCGTTGACTCGGAAGTGGTAGTATATACGCTGCACGAGCAGCTCAAGGCCGGCAAAAGCATCGCGGATTCGGTGAAAACGCTCATGGGCTCGCTTGACGGCGCATATTCCATAACAGGCTTGATAGGAAACACGCTGGTTGCATTCAAGGACCCGAACGGAATACGCCCGCTGGTGTGGGGCGAGAACGACGATTTCATAATGTTCGCCTCGGAAACCGTCGCCCTTGACGCGGTTGGAATCCCGCACCGGGGCGATTTGAACGGCGGCGAGCTCGCGGTCATCCGGAACGGGAAGCTGGAAACCTCAAGGCTGGCGGAGGCGCACCCCCACACGTGCATGTTTGAATACGTTTATTTCTCCAGGCCGGACAGCACGATAAATGGCAGGAACGTGCTTGAAGTGCGCAAAAGGCTGGGCGCGCAGCTGGCGTCCGAGCATCCCGCGAATGCGGACGTCGTGATAGACGTGCCGGACAGCGCAAGGACCGCTGCCAAGGCTTACGCTGACGCGCTCGGGCTCCCGCACGACGAGGGGCTGATAAAGAACAGGTACGTAGGAAGGACGTTCATCATGCCGAGCCAGCAGAAGCGCGTGGACGCCGTGAGGATGAAGCTCAACGCGGTACGCCAAATAGTGGGGGGCAAGAAAATCGTGCTCGTTGACGACAGCATAGTGCGCGGCACGACAATCAGGGAAATCGTGGGCCTTCTGCGCAACGCGGGCGCAAGGGAGGTGCACGTGCGCATAACCTGCCCGCCGATACGCGCGCCGTGCTTCTACGGGATAGACATGTCCACGTACGAGGAACTGGCTGCGCACACAAAAAGCGTTGAGGAAATCGGAAAGATGATTGGCGCCGACAGCCTCGGCTACCTCTCGCTCGAGGGGCTGAAAAATGCGATAGGGCTCCCTGTATGCACAGGCTGCCTTGACGAGGGATACCCGACGCGATACGCTAAAAAACTTGCCGACGAACAGAAAGGCAAGGAGAAAAAGAAGTGAAAACATGGCGGTAGTGACGATAACAGCATCAGAGATAATGAAAATGACCGGGCTCTCCAAGGAGCAGGTTTTGGACGGGCTCGGCTCGCTGGGCGCGCCCACCGAGGAAGCGGAAGGCGAGATGTTCGTAGAGGTCACCCCTAACAGGCCGGACCTTTTCTCCATAGAGGCGATTGCACGGGCGCTCAACTCCTATTACGGGAAGGGCACGCCCAAGTACGAGGCCAAAAAATCCGATTACAAGGCGAAGATTGATTCGTCGGTCGGAAAATCAAGGCCGTTCTTCGTTTCCGCAGTTGTGAAGGGGGTGAGGATGGACGAGAGCGTCCTAAAGTCCCTCATCCAGCTCCAGGAAAAGCTCCACGACACCATCGGACGCAAGCGGAAGAAGGTCGCTATCGGAATACACAACCTCGACGCTGTGGAGTTTCCGCTCATTTACAAGTTTTCCAAGGAGGAGAAGTTCGTTCCCCTTGATTTCAATAGGGAAATGGGCATAAGGGAGGTTTTGGAAAACCACCCTAAGGGAAGGGCGTACGCGCACCTTGTGAAGGACGGCTACCCGATGCTCTGCGACAAAAAGAGCGTGCTTTCATTTCCTCCGATAATAAACAGCGAGCGCACGCGCGTGACAGAAAGCACGCAGAACCTGCTCGTTGACATCACAGGCACACACGAGGCGACGCTCAGCGGAGTCCTCAACATTATAGTATGCGCGCTGGCGGACAGGGGAGGCGAAATATTCGAAGTCAAGGTAGGCAAGGGTGCCTACCCGCAGCTCGCGCCCAAAAAAATGAAGCTCGACCTGAACGGGATAAACAAGCTTTTGGGCGAGAAATACGCCAAGGAGCAGGCGTTCGCAAACCTTGCGAGGCTCGGGTGGTCCAACGACGGAAAGAGCAGCGTCTTCGTGCCCCCGTATAGGCTGGATGTCTCGCACTACGCGGACGTCGCGGAGGACGTGGCGATAGCGCACGGCTACAACGAGTACGTGCCCACGGTCCCGAATTTCTTCATTCCTGGCTCGCTCGCGTACAACAACGACGACGTGAGGCAGGCGCTTGTAGGCCTCGGATTCCTGGAGGTCGTCAATTACGCGCTCACCAACGAGGCAAAGCTCGCAAGGGCCCATGAAGGCGCCAAGCCAGTGAAGATAATTAACCCGAAAACCGAGGAATTCACCCTGCTGAGGACCAGCCTCGCAGTATCGTTGCTGGACAACCTCGCCGCGAACAAGACGCACGAGCTGCCCGTTAAGATATTTGAGATAGGCAGGGCGTACGAGCACGGGGAAAAGATACACCTCGCTTTCGCGGTTTCAGCGGAATCCCTTGATTTCGCCACCATGAAAGGCATTCTGCAGTCCGTTTCAATAGTGATAGAGCGGGACTTCCAACTCAAACCTACGCAGAACAAGCTGTTCGTTGGCGGCCGGGGGGCGGACATTTTCTACAATAATACAAAAGTTGGGGGAATGGGCGAACTCAACCCGGCAATATTGGAAGAATTCGGGATTGAAAACCCGGTCGGCATGTGCGAAATCGAGATAACGAAGCTTAAATTGCAGTAGCCAGCCTCCCCACAGTTCCACTATTCAGGCAGTTGCGCAATTTTTTTATTTTGAGCTAATTTTCAATAAATTAAACTTAAAGACTAAAGGAGCTGCTCCACGCTTTCAGTGTGGATTTTGTACACTTCCACGCTTCCCTTGAATCCGAGGAAAAACCTATCCAACATCTTCTCATATTTCTCCTCAACTGCAAAAACTGATTTTGTCTTGAACGAGAAATCGCTCAATTTAATCTTATTGAAGTGGTAATAAAAACTCCTTTTCAACCTATTGTAATCCTCCTTTCTTTTAGGTTTCAAGTCATAAAAATAAACAATCATTTTTTCACCAACGACATTTTTCATTTTAATTAATAATGTAACTATAGTTACAAAGATTTTTATTTTATAATAATAAAAATAATAGTGGAATTGCACTCGCTACCTACTCTCACTTTAATTAATTAGGAACGGGATAAACAAGCATGAAGCTAGAGCCGCGGCCTTACCAGAGGGCGATTTATAATTCCATTGTCCAGCAGGGCAACATGCTCGTCGTCCTGCCCACGGGCCTTGGAAAGACGCTGATTGCTTTCATGTTGATTGAAACCAAAATAAAGGAAGGAAAATGCCTTTTCCTTGCACCAACGCGGCCTTTGGTGAAGCAGCACTACAACTCCTTTCTGGAAATAAGCGGCATTGACCCATCCCTTGTAACTATAGTTACAGGTGAAATCCCGAAAAAAAAGCGCGAAGCACTGTATGACAAGCAGGTAATCTTCTCCACCCCCCAGACGATAAAGAACGACCTCCTTTCCAACACGCTGAAAACCCCGGAAACGTTCTCCCTCGTTATCTTCGACGAGGCGCACCGGGCGATAGGCAATTACGCCTATACATTGGTTGGTGAAAAAATGAATGGCCGTTCGCTCATAGTCGGGCTAACCGCGTCCCCCGGCGGCGACCGGGCGCGCATAAACAAGATACTCGCGAACCTTTTCATAAAAAACGTGCAGATACGCACAAAGCACGACGCGGACGTGCGCGAGCACGTAATGGACATAGAGGTGAAATGGATAGAGACCCAACTCACCCCGGACCTCAAGCTGGTTAAAGGCGAGCTGGACCGCATGATTGCGGAATACGCGCAGAAGCTCGCGCACATGGGCTTCCCGCCGCAGACGAAATCCAAGCGTCTCTTCATCGCCCTGCGCCAGAAAATCCTTGACATGAACAGCCCGGCGAAATACGCAATCCTCGTAACCTATTCAATGCTCCTCAACCTGCTCCACATGCAGGAACTGATTGAAACGCAGGGCGCCTCCGCGCTTCGTAAATATTTGGAAAAGATGGCGACAAAGGACACGAAGAGCGCCGCAGCCCTCCTCAGGAAGCCCGAGATAATGAAAATAAAATCCATCCTCTCGTCAACAAGCGAGGAGCACCCCAAGCTCCCCCTCCTCATCGGCCTTGCAAAGGAGCAGCTCGCCGGAAAGAAAATAATCGTGTTCGCGCAATACCGCGACCAGGTCGCGCTTATTGAAAACGCCCTCCAAGGCGCGGGAATAACCGCGCGCACGCGGTTCCATCGCTACGCAACGGTCTTGCGGCGCGGTTAGATGCACCTCGACACGCTGCGCGTTGGGTGCCCAAACCAGGAATTGAACCCGGTGGTCACCCAAATAGGTCGCGCCGAGACGCGAGCGCAGTTTGAAAAACTCATCGGACCGAGACATGCACTATCGTTCCTTTTTCGCTTTTGCCGGCTGGTCGTGATCCAACAATGCTTTGACCAATTGCAACTCGTCGAGCAGCAGCCGCGGCATGAGAAAGCGGTCGCGCACGCGCTCCCAGCCGCGCCGCGCGATCGTCTCCGATTCCTCCGAATGCGTCAGCAAATAGAGCGTGCGGTC
>JAKANX010000109.1 GCA_021823425.1 Microcaldota archaeon | reverse complement strand
CCAGCAGGATGAGCAGGACGAGAGTATATGGGGAAACCATGCGCACGACCATGGGAAGCACGAGCGGCACGTTCTGCTGGGCTGGGACGGACACGGGCTGCGCCACAATCTGCTGCGCCACAATCTCGCCTTTGGCGGGTTTTTTGCGCATGCGATGATTACGGCGTCAGATGTTATAAACAGTTCGGAACTGATATTGGTTCGCGCCCCGGTAGTCCAACCTGGATAAGATGCGGCCCTCCGGAGGCTGAGATTCGGGTTCAAATCCCGGCCGGGGCGAACTATTTTTTCAGCAGCTCATCAAGCTTGTGCAATTCAATGAGGTTGCTCGCGTGCTGCGCCCGCGTGCGCACGCCCGCGGTGAAGAGCACCACTGAATTCGGGGAAACGAGCTTTTTGGAGGCGAGGAATTGCGCCATCGTCGGAATAATCCTGGATTCCGGGATTTCGGGCACGAAGAAAGGCTCCACCCCGAAATAGAGGAGGAGCTGCCTGCGCACCTGCTCGTTGGGCGTGAGCGCTATCACCCGGGCGTTGAGCCTGAACCTTGAAATCATTTTCGCGGTGTATCCGGAACGGGTTATGCTCACGACCGCGTCAAGGGGCATTATCCTCGCGATGGTGTTTATGGATTTGCTAACGGCGTCCGAGATGTCAGCGTAGCTCCCAAGGCCCACGTTGCAGCCCACGCTTGATTCGGCTTCCGCGGAAACCTTGTCCATGGTGCGCACGGCTTCCAGCGGGTATGCGCCTATCGCGGTCTCCCCGGAGAGCATGAGCGCGTCCGTTCCGTCCAGCACGGCGTTGGCGATGTCGCTCACCTCCGCGCGCGTAGGATAGGGGTTGGCAATCATCGTCTCAAGGACCTGCGTCGCCGTAATCGCAAGCTTGCCCGCGTTGTTGCATTTTTTTATCAGCGCTTTTTGCGCGAGCGGAACCTTTTCAGCGCCGATGTCCAGCGCAAGGTCGCCGCGCGCGACCATTATCCCGTCTGCTTCCGAGAGTATTCCATCGGCGTTCGCGAGGCCCTCGGCGTTCTCTACCTTCGCGATTATTGCTATTCCGGAATCGAGCTTGCTGCGCAGGCTGCGCACGTCCCCTGCGGTGCGCGTGAACGAAAGGGCGACGTATTCCACGGATTTTTTGTTCGCGAGCGCTATTTCCTCCACGTCTTTAGCGGAAAGCGAGGGAATGGACAGCCTCCTTCCGGGAATGTGGGCGTTCTTCCCGCCTTTGAGGGAGTGCGGGTTTTTTGCGCGCATTTCCGCCCCCTTCGGGGAGATTTTAACTATTTCCGCGTCCAGCTTCCCGTCGTCGAAGTGTATGGGGTCGCCCTTTTTCGCCTCCCTGGAAAAATCGTAGGAGAATCGGGCGGGGCCTGAAAAACCGATTGTGAAAAGGGAGCCTGCCTTCACATTGAGCGGCTCGTCCAGGAATACGCGGAGCTCCGGCCCCTTTATGTCCAGCACTACCGGAAGGGGGGAGTTTTTCCTGATGAATGCTATTGCGGAACCGTGGTCCCGCACGCTGCCGTGCGCCGTATTTATTCGCACTCCGTCCGCGGTTTGCGCGATTTTCCTGAATGTCGGGGCTCCGCCTATTGCGGGCCCGAACGTCACGAGTATTTTGGCCTTGCCCATGGCTCTGCTTGCGCGGGAAAGATATTTTAATCCTTAGCCGGAAGTGTGCGCATGCTCAACCCGTGCTCGGCGTGCTCCGCGGACTGCTGCAAGAATTACGTGATTACGATAACTTCCTTTGACGCAGTCAGGATAATGGAGCGGACGGGGAAGGGTTTTTCCGAATTCGCCGTTCTGGAGCCGCTGCGGCTGCTCAATTTCGACAACGACACGGTGCTGGAGTGCTACAGGGGAGGGCTGCGTTACGACTATGTTCTGGCGCTGCGCTCGCACCATTGCCTGTTCCTGAAAAGGGACAGGTGCTCCATACGCTCGTTCGCCCCGCTCGTGTGCAGGATTTATCCGCATACGGAATCGGGCCAAGTCATAGGGGGCGCAAGGTGCCCCATGGCAGCTAACGCGCTCTTCAGGCTCAAGGGCGCGGACAGGTCGCTTCCGAATTACAGGAAGCAGCTCGGGGAATACAGGAAGCTGGTCGCGGAGTGGAACAGGAAGCGGGGAACGGTGGCGGAATGCGCCCGTTTCCTCGTATCAAGGAGCAGGAAGATAGGCATATTCTAATTGGAATATTTTATTCACGAAAATATTAATATAAGAATTGCGCAAACGGAATGCATGAAACAAACGCCCCAGAATCTCAACTACGGGGGAAAAGAGACAATCAGGCACGCCTTCGAGGCGGGAAGAAGGGGAAAGCCGGACGAGCTTGACGGGATAATAGCCAACAAGCTATCGGCTTATTTCCTTGCCGTGGACCCCCAATCAAGGTTCGACATCAGGGTGGCCGGAACGTGGAGGGATGGGAAGCCGCATGTCAGCGTGTCCGGGGAAGTCAGCAGGCGCATCCTGGAGCGGCCGGAAACAGAGGATGGGATTTCGTCGGCCGTGCTTGGGACGTACAACGCGGTTCACAAGGAACGCCGAACTCGCGGGGAATTCGGGGTGAGCATAGATTTCAAGCCCCAAGCGGATGTCTTGGCAACGAACACCGAGGCAGGGGATTCCGGTAATCCCATAGCGGTGGCGTACCGCGATGCGCCCAATTACCTTCCATGGGAGAGGTATCTCGCAGTGAGGATACGGAACATCATAGACGGAATTTTCCAGGGGAACGGAAAGCTGCCTGCGCACCTTGGGCATGGGGAGCCAAGGCTCAGGGGCCTGCGGGCGGACGGCAAGGTCTCGGTGGAGGCGGAATATGAGGGCGCGGACCTCAAGGGAATACGCGCGATAGTCATAGCCGCAGAGCACGGGAAATCGCTCCATGTGGACGAGCTGAGGGATAGGCTGGAATGGCTTGTATCCTCGGATTTGGCGTACGTCGGGGCGAGGCACGGGCGGGAACTCGGCAGCCCGAAAATAATAGTGAACGGCAGGGGAGCGTGGAACGAGGGCGGATGGAAGGTTGACAGCGGAACTAGGGAGGCAAAGCCATATAGGGACGGGTTCGGTTCCTACGGGGTGTGCGAGGATTCCTTCAGCGGCGAGGACCCGAGCAAGCCTTCCGCCACAGGAACGATTCTGGCGCGGCAAATCGCGGTCAGCGTCGTGGCGAACGGGCTCGCGGACTTCGCGCGCGTGGGGCTTTCGTATTGGATAGGCATTCCTGAAGTGGAACTCAACATTTCCACGCAGAACACCGCGCGCGCCGGCCAGGAGGAAATCGCGGAGGCGGTGAGGGCGGGCGCGGACCTGGGGATAAACGCGGCGATAGAAAGGTTCGGCCTCAGGGACGCGCTCACAGTTAGCAGGATAGCGGATGCGGCGGATTATTTCCATCCCGCATCGTTCGCGTGGAACAGGCCGGCAAGGCTGGATGTGGGCTCGGCGATTGAAACGCACGCGTGATTACTTGGCTATTTTTCCGCGCTTCTCCATCGCGTCCTCGACCCTTTCCTTTGCGATTGCCTCGCCCGCAGATCGG
>JAKANX010000108.1 GCA_021823425.1 Microcaldota archaeon | reverse complement strand
ATTACTGCTTGTACACCCACATCTTTGCAGACATGCCGTTCTTGAGCTCCGGATACGCGGAAACGTCGTAAAGGGCGCTGACGTCGAATTCCTTCTCCTGCCTCTTGTCCGATAGGCTGAACACTATGTCGGACTGCCTCGCGGAGGGCGCGACCGAATCCACGGTCCCGTAGTATTGCCTGGACGGGAATGCGTCCACGGTGAACATCACCTTCTGCCCGGGTGAAACGTCCTTGAGGCCCTTGTCCTCCTGGAGCCTTCCCACGACCCTGAAGTTGCGCGTGTCCACCATCTCCACCACCGGAGTCTGGGCGCTCGCAATCGCGCCGGGCGTGTCCATCACGGATATCACGAGGCCCTCGGTCCTGGCGTAAAGGGGCTGCCCGCCGACAATGGCGAGCCTCTGGCCCTGCGCGACGCTGTCCCCGGGCTGGACGTATAGCTTGTCCAGCGTCCCGGGCGCGAGAGGGGATATGTAGATTATGGGCGCGGTTATCTGCGCGTTCTCTATGAACACCATGGACTCAAGCTGCTGGAAGTAAAGGTATCCGCCTATAGCGAGAACCAGCACGAGCACGACCGCCGCGTCCATGAAGAGCGGGTGCGAGCGCATCTTCTGGAGCGCGTTCTGCGCGCCGTTCTGCTCCGCGTGGTGCTTCTGCTTCTGGTCCTTTGCGGGCTCATCCTCCTTCGGATAGGCGCGCTGCGCGCCTCCCGCTTCCCTTTCCTTGCTTGCGTCCATGTTCATCACTCCTTATCCTGATTTTGACATTTGAAAATGCAATTCATTCCAGCTGCGAGAGTATCCCGTTCACTTCGGAAAGCGAGGCCCCGAGGCGCGACAGCTCGGCCTCGCCGAGTGCCGAGAGGTTGGACCTCACGCTCTCTTTTATCTCCTTTTTCTTCTCCCCCATGAAAAGCCTTCCTCGCGGGGTTATGGCGACGCGTATCACGCGCCTGTCCTTCCTGTCCGGGACGCGGCGTACCTTGCCCTCGCCCATGAGCTTGTCTATTAGGGAGGTCATGCTGGATTTGGAGCGGCCCAGCCTCCTTGCGATTTCCGAAATCGGCCTTTCTTTTTTCTTGAGCATGCCGAGCACCCAGAAGTCCGGGTCGTAGGGCAGGGGCTTCACTCCCTTGCCCCTCATCTGCATGCAGAAGAACGCCTTCGCGAGCGCGAGCATCCCTTCTGCGACCGTTTCCCTGCTTGACAATTGCATAACGCGGCCCCTAAAAGGTTCAAAATGCGTACTGTTTAATGTACGGACTAGTTTATAATGCTGATGCCGCCGCATTTGCCCGTTTGCCCATGCACAGGGGTCAGAACCTGCCCGAGAGCTTCCCGTACCCGAGCAGGCCGAAGAGGAGCACGAATGCCGGAGCTGCCGCGCACTGCGACTGGCCTATTTCCCCGCACTTTATCGCGGCGCTCTTTGCGCACTGGTCCGCTGATGCGAAGCAAATCGCGAGCGAGCCCTCCTGGCAGTCCGCGGAGTCGTTGCCCGAGGAGTATTGCGAGGTGCAGGCGGAAAGCTCGGAGGCGCACGCGTCAACCGCAGGGCATTCGCCCTTGGCGTACTTGGCGGCCATTATCGGATAGGACGCCGAGGTGCAGGCGGTCCCGGAGGCCTTGTACCCGCCGTAGCAGGACTGGTCCATCTTCCCGCTCGCGTCGAATGGGCAGAAGGAGCACGCCTTCCCGTACGCGTCCGCGGCGCATGTCGCCGAAAACGACAGGGGCGCAAGGAGAACGTATATGGCTGCAAAGGCTGCGAGGTATTTCATTTTTCCACCCGGGAAAAGTTCCACGGCACGGTTTTTAAGGTGTGCGAATGTAAAGGTTTGTATAAAATTGTGTGAATGTGATTCCCGATGAACAGGAACGGCACCCGGCTCATGCGCGAGATAATGCTACAGCCCCATTCGCTTGAAAGCACCCTTGGCTGCCAGAAGGGAAGGGTGCGCTCTTTCGCAAGATATATTTTGCGCAACGGGATTGGGGAAATGGACGCCGTCGGCTCCGGCTCCTCGCTCAACGCAGCACTAATCGGAAAAAGCGCACTCCGGGGAATTTCGCTCCGACCATGCGAGCCCTCGTCTTATCAGGCAAACGCGAAAATAGCGCTTTTCGTCTCACAGTCAGGGGAGAGCGGGGACGTGCTGGAGGCGCAGGAGCGCGCAAGGGGGCGGGAAAGGCTCACCGTTGCCCTGACCAACGACTGGAAGAGCGCGCTTGCGGTGCGCTCGGACATGGTGATTCCGACTTTCGCTGAAAACGAGGCGTGCGTGCCTGCAACAGGAACGATGCTGTCCGCGCTCCTGACGTTCTTCCACCTCGGGGCCGAGCTGTCCGGCAGGAAGGGGGACTGGGAGGCCCTCCAAAGGATTCCTGCGAGGCTGGGCCTCTTCCTCAGGAGCCGGGAAATTGGGGACGGAATAGGAAGGATTGCCCATGGGATGGAGGGGGTGGCGCTCGCGGCCTTCCTAGGCGAGGGAAGGCACAGGTACGCCGCTTCCGAAATCGCGCTCAAGGTCTCGGAAACGGCCGAGATAATCGCGATGCACGAGGGCACCGCGATGTTCCGCCACGGGAGGCTCGCCCCTTTCCTCGCGCAAACCCCCCCGCTCTCGGAATTGAAAAAGGCGGTCGTCATCCTCTCTTGCGGAAACGGAAATGCGGCGATGGTTTATTCCGCCCTAGACAGGGGAAATTCCACGGTGTACGAGGTTTTCCACGGCGCGCAAACCGCTAATGGGAGCGCGCTCGCCCTTGGCGCGCAGGATCCGCTGGAAGAAGCGGTGTTCGCAATCGCGTTCGGGCAGCTGCTCGCGCACGAGCTCGCGCTTGCAAAGGGAATGCCGCAGCCGGGAACAGGGCAGGCGCTGCCCAAGATAGTGAAATAATCAGATTACGAGGGTGGTCTGCCTTCCCCCTAGCAGTTCCCTTAGGAGGAAGCCCTCGGAGGCGAACCTGGAAACAGGGAGCCTGAGCCTTTTCTGAACGTACATGAGCGCGAGGCGCAGCGTGTGGAATTCCCGGGGTTTTTGGGCCATCGCGCTCCTCACGTTTTCGCGCACGTTGAATACCCCGAGCGGGACGTACCCCTCGTACGCCTCCCTGAGAACTATCGCGCCCGCCTGCTTCCCCATCCTCGCGAGGGCTTCTAGCACCGCGAACTTGCACGAGTAGTAGCAGCCGCCCACCGAGGAATACTCCTTCTTTCCACGGTTGGTCTCGAAGTCGCTGAACACCAGTTCCTCCTTTCCAAGGACGTGGTGGAAAGCCTCGGTCCATTCGTACTGCCACGCGCCCGGCACCAAGATTACGGCGTAATGGTTGTTCAGGCTGGAGAATTCGTAAACCTCGTAAACTTCGGACTGGGGATAATGCCTCACTTCCCCGAGCAGGTGGTCCGCGAGCATGGTGTCCGTGGCGGTTATGCTCCAGCGCGTGGGAACGAGCTTCCTCGCCCTGCCTTCGCCCATGGAGCCAACCGAAAGCGCCTTCTGTATGCGGGAGAACGCAAGCCCCTCGCCGTACAGGGATATTATCGCGTCCTTTGC
>JAKANX010000107.1 GCA_021823425.1 Microcaldota archaeon | reverse complement strand
CAGAACTAGCCCCATCAGAAATTGAATTCGCTACTGCTGAAGGACGCGGGTTATTACCCTCCCGCTTATGCTGCGCATGAACGTCGAATTCGCTATGCACTCCGGGTTCACTTCCTCTGCGCATATGTAATAGGAGACGTTGAGGATTATCTTCCTCACCGCGTCGCGCTGGGGCTGGGCGGAGCCGTTGAAGTACATCGTTATTACGGTTGAATTGCCGTTGTCCATGTAGCCGCCGGAGAAGAACTTGTACGTCGTGTTGGTGCCCGGAAGGCCGAGGTTGTCCGTGGTGTACCCTATGCTCGCCAGCTTAATCGGGTAGCCGAGGCCGTTTGTCACGTTCATCACGAGGCGCGTGCTGCTGGGGCTGGTGATTATCAGCTGGTCGTGGCAGTTGAACGAGGGGCCCATGTAGCACTCCTCCATGACGAAATAGTTGGGGTTGAAAACGCCGCTGAACGCGATTGCTCCGATGACCAGAGCCAGCACGAGTATTGCCCAGCTGTAATTCATCAGGTATTCCACTGCGGCCTGGCCCTTCATGGCCCTGTTTCGGATTGCAGGTTTCGGATTCCGTACGAAACGCGGAGCCGGAAACTGGAAGCCGCATTTTTGATGCTTTTCGCCCTCGCCCATGCACGTTAATGAGGCGGGATAATATTTAAATTTAACCTCTTATCTATATCCCGTATGATGGAGACCAGGAAACCCAATCCCGTAGATGCGAGGATGTATTACCAGATAGGGAACGACTACTACGAGAGGGGGGACTACGAGAAGGCAATAGAAAATTACAACATGGCCATCCTGCTCAATCCCATCTTCTCCGAGGCGTATTTCAACCGCGCGCTAAGCTACTACCAGCTAAAGAACTTCGAGAGGAGCATCACCGACTACGCAAAGAGCGCGGAGCTGGACCCGAACAACCCGATAATATACAATAACCGGGGCGACGCGTATTACCGGAAGCAGGACTTCCAGAACGCGATTAAGGATTACGACAAGGCAATCACCCTCAACGCGAACTACCTCAAGGCGTTCTACAACAGGGGGCTTTCCTACGCATCGCTGGAGGAGTACGACAAGGCGGTCGTGGACTTCGCGAAAGTGATTGAGCTCAAGCCGGATTTCGCAGAGGCATGGCACCTCCGCGGCCTCGCGTACGAGTACGCGGGCGACTTCGACAGCGCGATAAAGGATTACGAAAAAGCGATAGAATTGAACCCGGAATTCTCCGAGGCAAAGGCCCATTTGGAGGCCGTCAAGGGCAAGAAGCAGCAGGCCGGAGGGGAGGGCGGAACTGGCGACAAGTCCGCTGCGGGCGACATAAAGATGCTCCAGAAGCCCAAGATGACGTTCAACGACGTCGCGGGCATGGACAAGATGAAGGAGGAAATCAAGGAGGCAATCGTTTACCCGATGATAAACCCGGAGCTTGCGCGCAGGTACGGCAAGCTCGGAGGGGGAGGAATACTGATGTACGGGCCGCCCGGATGCGGAAAGACCTATATAGTCAAGGCGGCGGCCGGAGAGTGCACTGCGAATTTCATCAACGCGAAGCTGTCCGACCTGCTGGACATGTACGTGGGAAACACGGAAAAGAATATTCATAAGGTATTCGAGCTGGCGCGCAAGAACTCGCCGTGCGTGCTCTTCTTCGACGAAGTGGACGCCCTCGGAGGAAGGAGGGACCAGCAGGAGGGCGCGCAGTACATGAAAATGGCGGTCAACCAGCTCCTTTACGAGATGGACGGAATTGAAGCCGCGAACCAGAACGTGCTGGTCATCGCGGCGACGAACGCACCCTGGGACGTTGACCCGGCACTAAGGAGGAGCGGAAGGTTCGGAAAGGCGATTTACGTCCCGGAGCCGGATTTCAAATCCAGGGCCGCCATAGTCAAGCTCCATGCCAAGAAGAGGCCGCTAGGCCGCGTTCCGTACTGGCGCATCGCGATGGCGACGTGGGGATACGCTTCCGCCGACCTCAAGGCGCTCGTCGAGGAGGCAGCCGGGATTCCGTGGAAGGAGGCGTTCCTCGCAATTGAAAAGAAGAAGCAGGCCTACCTTGCAGCCGGAAAGACGCCCGAGGAGGCGCAGCAGGCCGCCGAATCAGAGGTGCGCTCGCGGGCGATTACCGGGCACGACTTCATAACCGCGCTCAAGAAGAAGCCGAGCTCGCTTCCGCCGTGGTTCGAGCAGGCAAAGAAGCAGATAGGCAAGCAGGAAGAAATCACGATGGTGGACGGCAAGGAGCACAAGAAGGTCACGGACAGCAAGATGGGCCCGGGCGAGAAGGAGGCATTCAAGGCCCTGCTCAACGTAATAAACAGCAGGAACCAGTGGTACAACAAGATGATTTACAAGGTCGTCAAGGAAATCGCCGTGCTCACGATGTACGTGCCCATCTAGTCGGATTTTAAACCTAATCGTGCAATTAAATCCCGTTAAAAAACACCCAGAGGTGCGGATATGATAACTGCGATGAGAGTCACGGAAATAGAGGCCAAGAAGGAGAAGATGGACCAGAGCATGGGCTTCGACGTAACGTTCAACGTGGAGAACGTGGACATCAACAAGGACGAGGTCAAGCTCAAGTTCGTCTACACCGCCTCGTACAAGGGCAACGCCGGCATTATCAGGATAAGGGGCGAGATGATTGCCACCGAGGACAAGGACACGGTAAAGGGCATAGAGGCCGAGCTCAAGAACAACAGGCTTCCCGCCGAATACATGCAGAAGGTCGTGAACGCGGTGAACTATTTCGGGACCACCAACGCGACCGTAATCGCGACCGTGATACAGCTCGTTCCGCCGATAAACATGCCGACCCTGCAGTTCAAGATGACGCAGGCGGCGCCCGCAGCAGGCGCGGCCCCCAAAGAGGCGCCTAAGAAGAAATGAGCCTTGCGCTGTTCTTCAGCCTCAGGTAAAATGCCAGATATTCGGGCACTTCCTTCGTTTTTCCTTTCTCAATCTTTTCGTGCGTAGTTCCTCCTGCCTCTATTTCCGGAATGTCCTCAATTGCGGTTATTTTCACCGGCTTTTTAGTGAAAACCAACGCCTGGTGCATGGGCTCGAATCTTGCGAGCTCCTTGAGGGGCATTATTTTGGCGGAAAGGCCGGTGCTTCCGTGGATGCTGTTCGGCACTCTAATCAATTTGCTCGCGTCCTGCGTAACTCCTGCGTCTATGTTGACCGTGCGCAGGGGCAGCTCGCTCTCGGCAAGCTCGCGCAGCTTCCTGTCCACGCCCTCGGTCATCGTTCTCAGGCTCCAGTTTCCGGCTTTTATGCCTGAAATGAACGCCTCCCTCTTCCTCGCGTCCTTGAGCACCCTGCCGAGGCGCTCGGGCTCCGTTTCAAGGATGGAAAGGGCCTTCTTTGCGAATTTTCCCGCATATCCTGTTCCGGTCGGAAGCGGGCCCTCCTCCCGGATTATCGTCCTGCCTCCGGACTGGCCGGCCTCCTTCTGGGAGCGCTTCTCGTCCGGAGCGCCCTGTCGGGAGGAGGAGCCTTGCTGATCCGGCTTCTGGACGGAATCGACCCCGAGGTGCTCGACACGATCAAAAGAGAGGCCGAA
>JAKANX010000016.1 GCA_021823425.1 Microcaldota archaeon | reverse complement strand
TGATTTGCTTCAGGTACAACCCCGGCGCCGCAAGAAGCGGGAACACGATAATCGGGAATCCCAAGGAGGCAAAGTACGGCGTCACAAAGGAGCAGCTCTTCGAAGGCTACAGGATTATGAAGGAAAAGGGCGCCAAGAGGTTCGGGCTGCACACCATGCTCGTTTCCAACGAGCTGGACCCGAAATACCACATAGAGACCGCGAGGATGCTCTTTGAGCTAGTGGTGGAGGTGCACAGAAAGCTCGGAATTAGGATTGAATTCGTGAACTTGGGGGGCGGCTACGGGACGCCTTATCGCCCGGACGAGGAACCGATAGACGTGGAATACGTTTCCTCGGAAATACGGAAGCTCTACGAGTCAATAATTGAGGCGAACTCGCTCGGCGGCCTCCGCATCTGCATGGAGTGCGGAAGGTACATAACCGGGCCATACGGCTGGCTGGTGAGTACGGTGAGGCACGTCAAGCACACCTATAAGGACTATGTCGGGCTGGATTCCAGCATGGCCAACCTCATGAGGCCCGCGATTTACGGCGCCTACCACCACATCACCGTCCTGGGCAGGGAGAACGCCCCCTCGGCGAAGAAATACGACGTCACCGGGAGCTTGTGCGAGAACAACGACAAGTTCGCAATTGACAGGATGCTGCCGGAAATAAGGGAAGGGGACGTGCTCGCGATACACAATTCCGGGGCGCACGGCCACGCGATGGGCTTCAACTACAACGGGAAGCTCAGGTCCGCGGAGCTGCTGCTAAGGGCGGACGGGAGCGTTCTGGAGATAAGGCGCGCCGAGACGGCGGACGATTATTTCGCCACGTTGGACTTCGGAAGTTTGAGGAAGTTCAAACCTTAGGATACGGTTTTTTTCGGCAACTGGCGAAGGCGGCTTCAATTGTGATCCGGGTGTCCTCGGCGCCTTCTTTGTAAGCCTTGCTGACTATGCCCTCAACTACGCTCTGTAGCAGCAGGTCCTTTTTATCTTCCGAATATTTGTGGAGCTCGTGCATGCTGCTCACCGCAAGGTGGCGGAATATCGGGTTTTCGCTGTGTATGAGCGCGCCCACCGCGTTGACCGCGGCCAGTAGCTGCTTTGAAAATTCCAGCACGAACCCCCCCTGCCTGGTAATCTCGTAGAATGCCGAGAATGCGTTCTCCCTCACGTCCTCGCGCTCGCCCTCCCTCTTGAATATCCTGGGAAGTGTGCAGAGCACCTCGGACACGAGCTGCGGGCTGTCGTTGCGCCACAGCCCGATTTCCTGCGCGTTTAGAATTGCGCCTATGCGCCTCTCCGGGGTCCGTTTCTCGTTGGCCGCCACCGCGAGGATGTTCTGGGTGTAGAAAAGCTCCCTGCCCCTTATCTGCTTCTTGACCGCCATCATCCTCAGCTTGAACATGGCGTCAAGCGCGAGCCCGTCATCCTTTCCGGTCATGCTGCGGGTGAGATCCTCTAGGTTCGCCGCGGTTTCGGTGCGGTCCCGTTCCCTCGCGAAAACAGACGCCGCGCGGCTGATTCCCGCGCTGATTTTCCTGGTGAACGGCCTGTGGCATGTGCCCAGCTGGGCGGTGCCGATTCCGGCGCCAGTTGGCACGGCCTGAAGCCCGAGTTTTTTGCTCATGAAAAATCACGCTTGCATTCTTTTTTGCCCGAGGATATATTTAAACATTCCACATTTACCACCTATTTCTTCGGGAAGACGTGCGGCGCCTCCATGAGCCGGTATCTCATGGCATCCGGCTCCTTGAGAAGCCTCGCGAGCACCCTTACCCGTTTCGCGTCCCCTATGGCGCGCTCAAGATCCGCGGTCTTGCGCGCTGTGAAGCCGGGGAATATGAGGTCGCGCATCTCCATCTCCTTTTGAATCTTGTAGCCTATAAACCCCAGGTCGTAAACCCGGATTCCCTTCATGGTCTCCGTGGATATGGACTGCATGCATTTCGCCTTCCCCCTCCTCGTCAGTTCGTAAAGCTCCACTCCCAGGTCCAGCGAATCCAGGCGGGGGCTGCCGAGGAAGTGCTCTATGCTAAGCAGCTCGTTGACCATCAGGAGGTCCGCGGCGGTCATGTTCCGCTTGTGCACCGCATGGTTGGTCGCCGCCCCCACAGACAGCTCGCCGTTGTTTATTTCGTCCATCTCCTTCGTGCTGATTTGCATCTCCGCGTAGAGCCCGTCGAACATGGACGTTAGGTGGAAGGACGAATACCCGTTGCTTTTCTTGTTCGTGACGTAATCCGCCTCCTTGCCCGTGAAAACGGTGCGGAACTTGAGCGTTTCGCCGATGGCCTTGCACATCTCGGGCGTAGCCGCGGGGCCGGTGAGAATGAGCCTGAACCCTATGAGGTCGTACGCGCTTTCCATCGCGTTTTCAAGCATCAGCTTCTTCTCGGCCAGGGGGGCGTCGCCGTATTCCTTCATGCATCTCTCTATGAAGATGTTTTTCCTCGCCTCCTCCTGCGCCTTCATGGACTCCACGGCGACCGCCTTGCCTTCGCCTTCGAGCTTTTTCACCTGCTCCGCGAACTCCCTGTCCGCGGCCTCCTCGGCCTTCTTGCGTATTATTTTCCTGAAGAAGCTGAACTCGCTCTTCACGCCGCTTTCCCTCCCGTACACGCTTATCTTTATTCCCGGAACGGTTATCTCGTCCGTTATCGCCCGGACCTGCCTTTCTATGGATTTTGCGGCTGCCTTGACGTATCCTGCCTTCTCCACCATGTTGTGTATGTGCTCGAAAAGCTGCGGTTCCAGGACGCGGAACGCGTTGTTGTACATCTCCTGCGCGAGCTGGTGGTAACGCAGGTGTTCCATCATCTGCGCCAGGACGTGGCGCACGAGGACCGCGATTTCGCCTTCGGTGCGCTCCTCCTTCTGGACCACCCTGACCCTTCCCAGATTGCCCAGCTTTGTCGCGTCGTCTATCGCCCAGGTCAGGATGAGCATCCTCCTAAGTTCTTCGTTCCCGGTCAGGGTGCCGAATTCCCTGACGAGCTGGTCCGTCTCCAGGTAATACCTGTAATTCCCGTCGCGGGCGTTCGGCACGTATTCGCATTCGCGCCCAACCTGCTTTGCGAGCGGCAGGAATTTGGATTTGTAGGTGGTGACGAGTTCGAGGGCGCGCTCCTTGTAGGGCATGAATTCCTCCGTAATCGGGACTTTTTTCATGTCCTTTTCGGTGAGCCCGTGCAGCCAGAGCGCGAGCGCGACAATCGGCGCGTTTCCGTCAAGTATCGGGAATCCGGAAAGCGTCTCCCCCACGGCCTTTCCCGCGTCCAGCCCTTTGAGGCCCTTGAGCCCGGGATTGATGTAGCGGGTGCCTATTGTGTGCGCGTCGAACTTGTGCCTGCGGTAGATGTCCTCGAGTTGGCCCTTCTGCCTAGTATGGAAAGCCGCCGTAAGGGCATCCACCGGGCCATAAGGCCTATTCTTTTGCATATTGTATATTTTCGTGTAAAAAGTATTTAAATATGCCCTCCGATAGATTAGACGGTAATTTTCATGCTCTACACCATCCATTACAGCGAAATCGGCCTCAAAGGGGGCAACAGGTACATTTTCGAGGACAGGCTCATTGCAAACTTGAAGGCGGCGCTAGGGGAGCGCGAGGCCCGCATGGAGAAGATAGAGAAAAGGATTTACATGGGCGCCGAGGGGGACGAGGCGGAAATCAAAGGGGCCCTCGGTCGCACGTTTGGCGTGGAATGGTATGCCCGTGTCTACGAGGTTAAGAAGGACAAGGCGGCAATAGAGGAATTCGTGCTATCCTGCCTTGGGGCCGGCATCAAGGGCAAAACGGTGCGGGTGGAAACGAAAAGGGGCGACAAGTCACTGCCTTTCACGTCCATGGAGCTGAGCAGGGACATAGGCGCGGCTCTAGTGGACAAATTGGGCGCAAAAGTAGACCTGCACAACCCGGAAATGACCATTTACGTGGAAATAATGCAGAAGGACAGGGCGTTCGTGCACTTCGAGAAATTGAGGGGCCCGGGGGGGCTTCCGGTAGGCTCCTCGGGACGGGTCGTTTCCCTCCTTTCCGGGGGCATAGACTCCCCTGTTGCGAGCTGGATGCTCATGCGCAGGGGCGCAAAGGTGATATTCCTCCACGTGCACCCGTTCGCGAGCGCCGAGGAAGCGGAGCGGTCCAAGATGGCCGAGCTTGCCGGAACGCTCGCGAAATGGCAGAACGGCGCCCGGATTTACTTCGCGGATTATTCGGAATTCTACAAACGGACGCTGTCCATCCCGCCCAAGTACGAGCTGGTGATGTTCAGGAAGTTCATATACATGCTCGCGCAGGAGCTCGCCAGGAAGGAGGGCGCGCTCGCCATCGTGAGCGGCGATTCCCTCGGGCAGGTCGCCTCCCAGACGCTGGAAAACCTTTACGCAGTTAACTCCGGGCTGGAAATCCCGGTTTTCCGGCCCCTCATCGGCATGAACAAGAGGGACATAATGGACGAGGCCGAACGCATCGGGACGTATGGCATTTCAATAAAACCGTACAAGGACTGCTGCTCGCTCGTCGCGGTGCAGAACCCGGAAACGAGGGCGGACGCTAATTTTGTCAGGAAGCTTTCGGAGCAGATGGGCATTCCCGCGATAGTTCAGGAGACAATGGGCAAAATCAGGCTGGTGGAAATAAAACCGTGAATTCTGGATGAAGGAAAATTGAAGAAAAAAAAAGAAAAAAGGCTAGTCTTTTGCGAGCATCCAAATCTGCTTGAACGCAACGACCGCCGCAGCTGGGCCCACGAACGCGACGACGTATCCGAAGAACGCCGGAGCCGCGGTCTCGAGGCCCGGGAGCTGGCCGAATACCTGCCCGAGAGTGTTCGCGGAAATCGTGAACACGACCGTTGAGAGCAGGAACGACTGTATTTCCTTGTCCCTGATGTTCAGCAGGCCTGCGATTATGCCCAAGCACGCGACCGCGATGTGCAGCGCGAGGCTTACCGGCATTATTATCGCCGCGAGCATGGACAACGCCATGCCTGCGACGAACGCGGGCGGCCCTATTTTATCCAAATCGAAGCCGCCTACGGAAGACTCATTTTTCGCCATATTTTTCACCTCAATTCTGGGGATTGACGTAAAGTCAAAGATAAGATTTATAAATATTTGGGCGGGGATGCCCGGCAAAGGACGGAATAACACGCCGAAAACAGGCAATAATGTTTATATATGTGAATTTTCATGTTATAAATATGAATGCGACAATAAAGGGAAACAACATCGCCCTCATAGGGATGCCGGGGTGCGGCAAGTCCTCCGTAGGGGGGAAGATGGAGCTCGGCCGGCCGCGAATTGAGCGCGAATTCGGAAAGCTCAAGGTGATAGACACGGATGGGCTGATGAAATCGTCCGTTGGCGAAGGGCAGTTCAAATCAATGCTGAGGATGGAGTTCCTTTTCCTTGAGCGCAAAATCCTGCTGGATTTGGGAAAGCTGCTGGATAAGGGCGGGCACAACGTGATATCAACCGGCGGAAGCGCGGTATACAGCGGGCAGGCTATGGATTACCTGAAGGAAATATCAATAATCGTTTACCTGGAGGCGAGCCTCAAGGTGCTGGAAGGGCGGCTTTCATCAACGCCAATTGAGGAGCGGGGGATAGTGGATTTGGGCACGCGCACGCTCGGGGAGATTTACGAGGAACGGAATCCGCTCTACGAGAAATGGGCCGAAGTGAGGATAAATTCGGACTTGCTGTCCGTGGATGCAATAGTGGAGAAAATAACCTCGCTTTGGGGGCCCAGAAAAGAGCGGGGGCGTTAGCGCACGTACGCTGACAATTCTATTTTAGCGCACCTGTCCATAACTACTTTGAACCCGGCTTTTTTCAGCTCCTGCGCAGCCTGCCCGTTCACTATCCCCAACTGCATCCAGAAAACGCCGGGCCGGAAATTTCCGTTGCGCTCGCGCAGCGCAATCGCGTCTTTTGCGATTTGCGGAACGTCCCCGCTCCTGCGGAAAACGTCCACCATGTCTATGTCCTTGGATATTTCAGGCGGAATCGCAAGAAGCGACGGATAGCACTTGAGGCCGAGTATTTCTTCGGCGGTGGGGTTCACGGGAATGATTTTCTTGCCTTTGGAAAGGAGATAGCGGGCCACTTCGTTGCTGGGCTTGGATTCATCCTTGGAGAGGCCAACAACCGCAATGACCTGCGCGTAAAAAACCCTTTTTTCCAAAGGCTCCACGGGCATTGCCATAATGAAACTAGTAAAATCAGGCTTATCAAGCTTCCGCTCCCTTGGCCTTCTCAGCCTTGTCCTTCTCCAGCTTCCTCTTTATCACCTTAAGGGATACGAAGCTGTCACGCTCCAGTTCATCAAGCTTGAACGCGATTACCTTCATCTCGTCCTGAAGGCGGGGAATCATGATGAATTCCAGCGAGTTCACGCGCCTCTTGGTCTTCTCAATTTCCGTAATCAGCCTTTTCATGGCTATCTCGCTCTCCGCGAGCGAGAGCGCCATGTCCAGCACGCCCTCGTACTCCTCAATCGTGGCCTCCAGCATCGCGGTGGTCCCGGAAATGGAATAACCCTTGTTCGGGTACTCGCGCTTTTCCATGCTCACCGTGAGGTTGGGTATCTTGACGCCCATGACGTTCTTGACCTGCACGTCCACATCCATGTTCCTTGCGCTCGCCAGCGAGAGCGCCTCCAACTCGAACGAGGAGTGGTATGCCTTTGCGACCGCGAGCGAGGCGTACGCGCCCTTCATCTTTGCGTTGAGCTCGCTGCGTATGTCCTTGGACTTCTTCAGTATCTTGAAGAACTCAAGAATGAGGGCGTCGCGCTTCTGCTTGAGGAGCTTGTGCCCCTTCCTTGCAAGGGCTATCCTGTCCTTAAGCTTCAGCAGCTCCATTCGCGTCGGGTTCGGTTGGTCGGCCATATGAGCACCACATGAGCGTTTCCGGTTTCGGGTCCCGGGTTTCGTTCCCGAACGAATCAGGACGAAACGCGAAACCGAAAACAGGAAACCGCGTCATTCGGCTTTTGTTTCCTTCTTTTTCATGTATTTTGCGATGTGGTCCTTCTTGACCCTCTTGAGCTCCTCTTCGGGCAGCATGGAAAGCAGGTCCCATCCTAGGTCAAGCGTCTGCTCTATGCTCCTGTCCTCGTACGCGCCTTGGCGCACGAACCTGTTTTCAAACGCGTCCGCGAACTTGAGGAACTTCCTGTCCGTTTCCGTAAGAGCTTCCTCTCCTACGACCGCGCTCAGGCTCCTCAGGTCGCGCCCTGTCGCGTATCCGGCGTACATCTGGTCGGACACTCCCTTGTGGTCCTCCCTTGTCTTGTTCGGCCCTATTCCGAGGCTCATCAGCCTTGAAAGCGAGGGTAGCACGTCCACGGGCGGGAATATGTTCTTCCTGTGCAAGTCACGGCCGAGCACTATCTGCCCCTCGGTGATGTATCCTGTAAGGTCAGGAATCGGGTGCGTCTTGTCGTCGCCCGGCATCGTCAGGATTGAGAGCTGCGTGACCGTACCTTTCTTGCCCTTGACCCTTCCGGCACGCTCGTAAATGGTCGAGAGGTCCGTGTACATGTATCCGGGATATCCTCTCCTTCCGGGAACCTCCTGCCTTGCGGCAGCTATTTCACGCAGCGACTCGCAGTAATTGGTCATGTCCGTGATTATCGCGAGAACATGCATTCCCTGCTCGTAGGCGAGGTACTCGGCGGTGGTGAGCGCGAGCCTCGGCGTAATTATGCGCTCAACGCTCGGGTCGTCGGCGAGGTTAAGGAAAATGACCGACTTTTCAAGCGCTCCGGTGCGCTCGAAGTCCCTCATGAAAAACGACGCTTCCTCGTGCGTAATTCCGACAGCTGCGAAAACGACCGCGAATTCCTCCTCGGTCCCCCTGACCTTGGCCTGCCTAGCAATCTGCACTGCGAGCTGGTTGTGCGGCAAACCCGAAGCCGAGAAAATGGGCAGCTTCTGGCCCCTTACGAGCGTGTTCATCGCGTCTATCGTTGAAACCCCTGTCTGGATGAAGTCAGCGGGGCTTTCACGCGAATAAGGGTTGATTGGAAGCCCGTTTATGTCCAGCTTCTCCTCGGGGACTATGCGCGGCCCCTTGTCCTTGGGCTCGCCTATTCCAGTGAAAACGCGTCCGAGCATGTCCGTGGAAAGTCCAATCCTCATCGTTTCGCCGAGGAACTTGACCGAAGTCTGGGAAGTGTTGATTCCTGCGGTGGTCCCGAAGACTTGGACTACGGCGATGCTCTCGCTCACGTCCAGCACCTGGCCCTTCTTGCGCTCGCCCGAGGGAAGAGTGATTTCCACGATTTCCCCGTAGCTCACTCCGCTCACTCCTTCTACGAAAACGAGCGGCCCGGCAATCTGGTTTACGGTCTTGTATTCTTTCATCATAACCACCTATTTCTTAGCGAGCGCCGCAAAATCGGCCTCTATGTCCTTGTGCAGGTCCTTGAACGAGTCGAGCTTGTCCTCCGTGATTTCCTTCATGCGCCCAATCTTGGCTTTGGCGGGCACGTCCTGAATCCTCTTGAGCTGCACGCCTATGTCCACGGAGTGCGTCGCCTTCTCGTGGAAGAGCATTATGCTCTTGAGCATCAGCGCCTGCTTCTTGAAGCTCGCCTTGGCGTCTATGTCGCTGTACGCGTTCTGCTGCAGGAAGTCTTCCCTCAGCATTTTCGTGACGAGGAGGATTACCTGCTCCTTGTCCGGAAGCGCGTCAGGCCCGACGAGCTGCACGATTTCCTGCAGCTCGGCCTCCTTCTGAAGCAGTTCCATGGCCTTGTCCCTCATCGCCGGGAACTCGTCCGTGACATTCGTGCGGAGCCACTCGTCAAGGCTCTCCTTGTAGAGCGAGTAGCTCTTGAGCCAGTTGATAGCAGGGAAGTGCCTCCTCTGCGCCAACGACGCGTCGAGCGCGAGGAACACCTTCGTTACGCGCAGCGTGTTCTGCGAGACCGGCTCGCTGATGTCTCCGCCCGGGGGCGAGACCGCGCCGATGATTGAGATGGAGCCGAACCTTTCGTCGGTTCCGAGCGTGCGCACGCGCCCCGCCCTTTCGTAGAATTCCGCGAGCTTCCTTGCGAGGTAAGCGGGATAGCCCTCTTCTCCGGGCATTTCCTCCAAGCGGCCGCCGATTTCACGGAGCGCCTCTGCCCACCTTGAAGTTGAATCGGCCATGAGCGCGACGTTGTAGCCCATGTCGCGGTAATACTCCGCGAGGGTGATTCCGGTGTAAATGCTCGCCTCACGGGCCGCGACCGGCATGTTGGACGTGTTCGCAATCAGCACGGTCCTTTCCATGAGCGGCTTTCCTGTCTTGTCGTCCTTGAGGTGCGGGAATTCCGTAAGAACTTCGGTCATCTCGTTTCCGCGCTCCCCGCATCCGATGTAAACGCAAATCTCCGTATCGGAATACTTTGCGAGGCTCTGCTGCGTGACCGTCTTTCCTGAGCCGAACGGCCCGGGGATGCACGCGGTTCCTCCCTTGGATATCGGGAAGAACGTATCTATCACGCGCTGCCCGGTGACTAACGGGATTACGGGCGCGAACTTCTCCGCGTACGGGCGGGGGTTCCTCACGAACCACTTCTGGTAAAGGAAGAGGTCCTTCTTCTTTCCCTCCACGTTCACCGTTCCTATCTCATCGTCAATCTTGTACTTGCCGCTCTTTATGCCTTCTATCTTTCCCTCGAACGGGGAAAGCACCTTGTGCGTGATTAGCTCGGTTTCCTGCACTGTTCCGAGCACGTCCCCTGCCTTCACGCGGTCGCCTTTCTTCACCTTCGCGGAGAATTCCCACTTCACGTCCCGCGGAAGCGGGGCAACGTTGATTCCCCTCTTGATGAAGTGCCCGCTCTTTGCCTCTATGTCCCTGAGCGGCCTCTGGATGCCGTCGTAAATGTTCTTGAGTATTCCAGGCCCCAATTCAACCGAAAGCGGAAGACCGGTGTTCTCTACCGGCTCTCCGGGCTTAAGGCCGTTGGTGTCCTCGTACACCTGGACAACGGCGGTGTTGCCGACAATCTTGATTATTTCGCCAACTAGGCCTTCCTCGCCCACCCTCACGACGTCGTAAAGCTTCGCGTCGTCAAGGTTCTTGACTTCCACGACCGGCCCTGAAATCCTGCTCAATACGCCCTTCTTTGCCATTCCAATCACCTAATAATTTTCATCGTTTTTCCGTTCCTTCATGCGTTTCCGTTTCCATAGTTCTTGTCCGTGCTATTTCGCAGCGAGGTCGAAGCCCAGCGCCCTCTTGATTAGCGCCCTTATGTTGTCCCCTTCCGCGCTCTCGCCGCTTATGTCCGGCAGCGCGACTATGACTGGGTAGGCGAGGTTGGAGATTTTCTTCTTCAGCCTCCAGTCCAGCTCCGAATTGAGCTTCTCGCTTATGAATATCACCGAATAATCCTTGGAGTCCATGAGCTCGACGAGCCTCTGCTCGCCGCCCTCCTTGTAGGTCACGGCGTCCTGAAGCCCGGCGAACATGAAACCCATCGTGAAATGGGATTCCCCGAGGACGGCTATTTTTCCCTTTGTCATCGAATCATCCCGCGAACACCAGCGTCCCGGTTATCTTCTCGTCCGGGAGGCCGAACTCCTTTCCTACTGCGATTTTGCGTATGTTGTTGATTTCCTCCTCCTTGAGGAACAGGAAACCCAGAATCGTGCCGACTGAAAGCACGGAGCGGTAGAACGCGTCCAGCCTGGCCTGCGCCAGCGTCCCGTTTAGCATTATCTCGAAGTCCGAGAGCGTCTGCGGCACCGACTTGAGGCCGAACATCTTGGACGCGGCCTTGAGGGTTTCCTCGTCGCCCTTTGCGGCCAGCACAGGGGCGAACGCCGGGAACTTCCTCACGCCGCCTTTAATGAAATACTTGGAAATCTCCTTCTCGTCCGTAATCCCGTGGTGCTTGAGCCTCGCGATTATGGAGAGGTTGCGCAGGTCTATTTCCTTCCTGAACACGCGCGCAATCGGCGCCAGTTCCGGCGAAGACAGGCGCTCGGTGGTGCTGTACAATGAATAATAGAACGCGTCCAGCACCGCCTCTATGCGCGTCGCCTCCTCGGCGCCGAGGTTGATGAACATCTTTTCCAGCTCGGTGCTGGATACCACGCGGCTGGACGTTATCCTCTTTCCAAGGTGCGTTTTCGCGAACTTGAGGAACACGCTCTCGCCCCCGCCTTCCAGCAGGCCCTTGACCTCCTGCTCGCTGAACGAGCCTATCGGAATCAGGAACGGCGCCACGTCCTCGTACTTGCGGCCTATGCGCCTCGCGTTCAGAATCGTCTTCGCGTTCACGATGTCCCACTTGGTGAGCATCACGTTGAACGCCTTGCGGTCGCTGTCCGGAGTTATGCGCTCGAGCTTGTTCACAACTTCCGCGAAATGGAACGCGGACGCGATTTGCACGAGCTCCGAGCCATGGTAGTGGATGGAGAGCTTCACAAGGTCGTCCTTGTAGTATGTCCGTTCAAGCTGCTCAATTACCGCGTCCACGCTGCGCACCCTCGCGAGCTCCGAGAGGAACTCCTTCTTGAGGAGCAGGCTCTTCATGGCGCTCACCCTCGCGTTGGAGTAGCCGTACTTGGCCGCCCTTGAGACCGGGATTATGCCTCCGGCTCCGGGCCTCCTTGAAATCGAGGCCTTTTTCACGTACGCGAATGCGCTCGGTCGTTCGTTTGCCATGTGCTCACTTGAACATTATCCCGTAGATGTCCTTCCTGACCGCGTCCCTGCGCGCTTCGAGCAGGGCCTCAACGCTCAAATCAATCTTGAGCTTTCCGTCCTTGCTTTCCACGATTGCGCCGCCTATTATGTCCGCGTCCTCCTTGATGTCCGCGCCCTGCACGGAGAGAAGTTTCTTGTCCCCTTTCCGCACGTGGATTACCGCCTTGCCTCCGACTTCCTTCACTGCGCCGGCGATTAGCGGCTTCATCCTCTCCCCGTACTGCCTTGTGCCGGAGTACGACTGGAGGCGTTCTATAAGCGAGTCTATGGCCGCCTTCACGGCGTCCTCCTTGGCTTCGGCGAGTATGCGCTTGGATTCAAGCTTCGCCCAGCTCAGGCGCTCGCGCCTCTCGCCCTCTACGAGCGACTTGGCCTCGGCTTCGGCTGAGGCTATTCCGGCCTCGCCCTCTGCCTTGACCTTGGCGAGCTCGGCCTCGAGCTCCTCCTCCGCCTTGGCGAGCGCGGATTCTCCTTCTGTGCGCGCGTCCTTGAGGATGGTCCCCTTTATCTCCTTGAGCATGGTGAAAACCCGTAACCGTCCTTTGCGGTTATACGATTTTGCCCATGAGCAGGAATGCCACGACGAATCCAAACACGACGATGGTTTCAGGTATCAGGTAGTAGAGCAGGAGCTTGCTCGACTCTTCCGGCCGCTCCGCGATGACGCCCATCGCGCTCGACCCGACGCTGCTTTGGACCATTCCGGTTCCGATTGCGCCGCCGAGCATCGCGATTCCCGCGCCGATTGCTATGAGGCCTTCCTTTGCGATTCCCGCCGCTGCAGTTACGTCCGTTGTTGCCATTTATTTTCACCTCACTGTTTTTCCTCTTCCATCCTCAGCTTGCTGGGGATGAGCCGCCGAATCGTCGGCGGCATCCATCCTGAAAGGCTCGAAAGCCTTCCCTCCTCCCTGGAAGAACTTGGAATAGAACTCAACAAGGTTGAGCCTTCCGCCCTGCACGATGCTCTCGAACATCGCGAGCGCGGCGTTGAGTATGTGGAGAAGTATGAATATCGGGAACATGATTATGCTCCGCTCCGGGGTCGGGAGCAGGCTCGTGTTGATTATTTCGGCGATGATTACCCCCACGACTCCGGCAGCGCCAATTCGCGCGTAGGAAAGCACGTTCGCCGTGATTCCCGGAATCTCGAACAGGCCCGGAAGCCCTTCCAGCACGATAACCGCGACCGCGCTTATCCCGAAAACGATTGCGGCGGGATTCCCTATGCTCGCCGGAACTAGGTTGAACATCAGCGACGCTACTGCGACCGTGCCTCCGAGAAGGAGCGCGAGCCACGCCAGCTTTGCGACAGCGTGCTTCTTGGAGTGCTCCCAGACGTTTATCGCGCCCAATATGTAGCCGAGCGAAAGGTGCAGCACCCCCACGAGCAGCGCCAGCCCGATAACGAGGCTGAGCTCGTGGCTCCTGCTAAGGCCGGTGTAGAGCGAATGCTCTATTCCAATATTGAGGCCCCAGCTCTTGAGCCATTCCGCGAGCTCAAGGTGGGAGAACCCGAACCATTCGTCGAAGACGACGCCGAAGACCATTGCGGAAACCGAGGAGAAGAGCCAAATCTTGGCGATGTTCCCCAGCATCCCGCCCTTGAACTTCTGCAATATGAGCAATGAGAGCGCAATTGAGAGGAGCCCGTAGCCCACGTCCCCGACTATCATGCCGTACATGAGCGGGACCGTGAACATCAGTATAATAGTGGGATCGAACTCGTCGTACGAAGGCAAGGAGTAGAATTCCACGAGCCATTGGAACTGGAGCGCGGATTTCGGGTTGTCCAAAACAACGGGCGCGCCGTGCTCGTCGCCGTGCATTTCCTCTATCGCGGCCTCTCCTGCGAAGTCCTTTTTCAGCATCGCCGAAAGGGGCTCGGAATCCTTTTTCTTCACCCAGCCCTCCACAGCCACGATTTTCCTTCCCGAGGCGAACTTTGTCGCAATCGCGGCGCGCATAGAAAGCGTCGAAAGCCCCCTTTCCAGCGCGGCGAGCTTTCCGTAATTCTCGGATGAAAGCGATGAAATCCTCTTTTCGGTCTCGGAGACGCTCTTTTTCAGCTCCGCCGCCGAGGCCTCGAGCGAGGCAACCCCCTTTTCAAAAGTGGAGAATCCTTCCGGAAGCGATATCTTCTCGAAATTGTACCTTGAGAGAACGAATGAAATGTTCTCCTTCCTTTCATAGAATATGAGAATGAGCTCGTCGTCCTTTCCGTAGGGGGCCGTGATTATCTCGCTCTCCTTGTTCAGGTATTCGTCAAGGTCCTTGCGGAACGCCGGCGCCGTCTTCCTTTTCACGCTTCCCAACGCATAAGTGAAATTCTTCGTTTCCAATTTGGAAAAATCTATTCCGGGCATTGCGGATATCGCCGTAATTTCGGCTTTTTTCTTGTCCGTTTCGGCTGCTTCGGAAATTAGCGCGGCGCGCCTGTCCACCAGATGCCTCAATTCGTCGTCAATCGCGATTTTGCGCGCCTCGGAAAGCGTCTTCACGTAGTCCGGCTCGCCTACCTTGGCCTCCACGGATTCCCTCTTCACGAACGGAAGGCTGGCGAACGCGCTAATGAGGCCGCGAACGCGCACGAGCTCGTGCGAAATGGCGTCGTGGACCTCGAGCGGCTTGCCCTTTTCCAGCCCCGCCAGCTCCAGCGAGCGGATTTCCATCACGCCCGAGCGGTGGAGCGCGGAGATTAGCCTGCTTTCAGAGTCCTTCGTCGCCAGAATTAGCACTTTCTGCATGCGGACCGGTCGGAGCATGTGAATCACAGCGAGGAAACGAACGAGCCGAATACGGCTTCCACGCCCTTCTTGTCAAGCTTCTTGGAGCGCAACGACGAGGCCTGCTTCCTGCCGTCGTCTATTATGTCCTGCGCGAGCTTCTCGGTCTTCTGCCGCTCGGCCGAGAGAATCCTGTTCTTGGCCTCCAGAGCCTTCTTGGAGTACTGCTCGCGCATCTCCACGCTCTTTTCCCTTCCGGCCTTGAGAAGTTCCGCTGACTTGGAGTCGAAATCGGCCTTCACGCGGTCCGCCTCCTCCTCCGTGGCGCGTATGCCCGCCACAAGCTCCTGCAATTCGCCGTGCTTTTCCGGGTTTTTCTGCTTGCTCATAGAATCACTTCACACTTTGAGACAAGCGCAAACGAGGCACCCGTCCCTCCTGTTTTTGCCCGCGTTATGCGACGCTGGGCATTTCTATTTTCCGCGAGCTTTTCGCGTTAAATAAGACTGAGCAAATGATTACCGTAGCTAATTTGCATTAAAGTTTTTTAAACCTTTACTTTGCGCATTTTCCCACCGACGTTTGGGGAAATTAGAGATGAATATAAGGGAAGATGGTTAGCCGAAGCTCCATCCTGTCAGCCCAAGGGGGCTCCGCCCCCTTAGTCCGACACCGTTTTTGTCGACGTTTCGACGAAAACACGACGAAACGTTGTTTCGTCGACCGCCCAAACCCCTGCTTTTGATTTATGAATATAAGGGAAGATGGTTAGCCGAAGCTCCATCCAACCCCCACTTCGCCAAAGCGTGTTTCCGGCTTCCGGTTTTTCGTTTCCGAACTGCCCGCAAGCGCAAACGCGAATCGGCTAACTGTTATTTTGAATAAGATTTAAATAGCCTGATTTTACTCCCGCGCGGCATTCCACACAAATTATTACGTTCTCCTCCGCGCACGTTGGCGCTGGGCCCGCCGGCGCGCCGAGGCGGACGGAAATGGAAACTGAAAATTTATAAATGCGGGCGGGATATTACCAGCATGGCGAAAGAAAAGTCAGCTGCACCCCCGGAATATCACTATAACAGGTACGACAAGCTCAGGAACAAGATTCTTTTCGCGGCCGCAGCCTCGCTTATCGTATTCAGCCTAGTGTTCTTCCTCTTCCTTGAAAAGGACATAGCGAGGATAATAGCGCACGTGAATCCGCTCAACGAGTCGGGCAACGTGACGGCGAACGTGACTGCGGAGTGCGGGGACGACTGCCTGATAAAGGAGGCGCTCGCGTCGGCCAACTCGGCGCTGTGCCTCAACGTGAGCGCGGCGAGGAGCGACGACTGCTGGCAGGCGTTCTCCAACAGCGAGCTCTCCTCGTGCCTCAAGCTCAAGGATTATTCGTTGCGCAAGGGCTGCATAAATGATTTCGCGGACCTCCAGAACAGCACCGCCCTCTGCGGGCTTCTCAGTGCCGCGGACAAACAGGCGTGCATGGAGCGCCTGAACCCGCCTTGCATGAACGAGAGCGCGGGCCCTGCCAGGGAGCTTTGCCTCGCCTTCAGGAACAACGACACCAAGTACTGCGCGGGGGCCGAATGCCTGCTCTCGTACGCGAGGGCGCGCAACGACACCGCGGCGTGCGACAAGCTTTCCACCGAGCCCGAGAGGCTCGCGTGCTCGGGCGTCCTCACCGGGGCGAACATGTGCGCGCAAGCTACCACAGGAGCGAACGCCGATTATTGTTACCAGCTGCTCGCACAGTATTCGGGGGACTATTCCTATTGCGGGCTGATTCAGGACGGGGTTTACCAGTACAACTGCTATTTGAGCGCGGCGGTGGGCCTGAAGCAGCCCTCGCTGTGCGCGAAC
>JAKANX010000106.1 GCA_021823425.1 Microcaldota archaeon | reverse complement strand
AGGGCAAGACTTTTACGGGAGAATACCTGAAGAAAGTGTTATGATGCAATTCGAGCGCTCCAAATACCCCGAGCTTCCCGGAGTTTACATAATGAAGGATGCGCAGAGGGAAACGATTTATATTGGAAAGGCCGCGAATTTGCGCAATAGATTGTCGCAGCATTTTTCAGGAAAAAACGAACAGGTGATAAGCTCGTTCATGGGCGAGGTTTCCGAAGTGGAATTCATCGTCACAAAGGACGCGGACGAAGCGCTCATCCTGGAATCAAACCTGATCAAGGGCGGCCAGCCCAAATTCAACATGCTCCTCAAGGACGACAAGCACTATTCTTATCTCGCAATCACGAACGAGGAGTTTCCGCGCTTATTGCTCGCTAGGAGGAACGCGAAGGGGAAATTCAAAATCAAAAATGCGAAGTTCTACGGGCCTTACGTGGAGGGCTCCAAGCGTGCAATCTCGGCTTCTTACCTCCGTAAACTATTCAAAATCAGGATTTGCAAGAAATTGCCGAAGAAGGAATGCTTGCAGTTCCATCTGGGGAACTGCGACGCTCCGTGCATAGGGAAGATAGGCAAAAACGATTACGAGGCGAACGTGCGGGCCTTGGAGAGGGTGTTGGAGGGGAAGGCTGAGGGAAAGAGGATTATAGGGGGCTTGGAAGGAAGGATGCGCGAGGCGTCCGAAACGCAAAACTACGAAACAGCCAAAACGCTCCGGGACCAGATTGAGGCGCTGGAAATCTTTTTTGGAAAACAAAGAATAGAGCACAAGTGGGTGCAGGACGAGGATTTCGTATTCCTCCAGAGGGTTGGGGGAACGCTGCACGCGAGGATGCTAAAGAGCAGGAGCGGAGTGATACGGTTCACGGAAAAGCATGATGTTGAGATAAAGGCGCAGGATGAGCCGGAAATAGCGTTCTTGGCGCAATATTACGCAGGAGGGGAACTGCCGGACAGGGTTTACACCAATTTGGGGGATGAAAACAGAACGCTGAATTCCGCGCTGAAAACAAATGCGTTCAGGGTTCCGCAAGGAGACAAGCTAGGTGTGATGAAAATCGCCTCGGAATCGCTGAAGCAGGCTGAAATAGAGGCTTCGGTGTTGAGGCTGCAGGAGGCGCTGGAACTGGATGCTCCGCCGCTAATCATAGAAACGTTCGACATCTCCACCTTATTCGGGGAAAACTCGGTGGGCTCCATGGTGAGATTCGTGAACGGGAAGCCGGACAAGAAGAATTACAGGAAATTCGTAATAAGGGGAGTTGGGGGGCAGGACGATTTCGCGATGATGAAGGAGGTTGTGGGAAGGAGGTACAGGCGATTGCTGGACGAGAGGAACGCGGAACCCGGAACCGGAGGCGGAAAACGGCCTGTGGGGGCCAGAATGCCGGATTTAGTGCTTATTGACGGAGGGCCCGGGCAGTTGCACTCTGCGAGGGACGCGCTGGAGGGATTGGGGTTGCAGCTCAATTTGGCGTCAATAGCCAAGCAGGAGGAGGAGATTTACACGCTGGACAAGATGAACCCCCTCAGGCTTCCGCGCTCGGACGCGGGGCTGAAGCTGGTGCAATATTGCAGGGACGAAGCACATAGATTTGCAATTGGATTCCACAGAAAAAGAAGGGAAAACGGGTATACGGAATAAAAAAGGGAAAAAAGAAAGGAATCAGCCGGGTTCCACTCCGTCAGCCGCGGTCGTGAGGTCGGTGTCGTTCACCTGCGAAACGTCCACCTGGCCGGCCAAGTCGCCGAACGCGTCCGGTGAACTCGCATTGGCCGCAAGGCCCGCGTTGTCCGCTTCAAGGCTGGAGTTGTCGGCCTCGATTCCGTCTGCGGAGGGAAGCAGGTCGGTGTCGTTCACCTGCGAAACGTCTATGTTCGCGTCCCCGATTCCGGCTGCCTGCGCGCCGGTTGCGTGCGCTGAGCTCCCCGGGCTGCTTCCGTTGGCGTTCGCGCCCGGCTGGGTGCATCCCACGAGCAGGAGGAATGCCGCGGCAATCAGCACGAATGCGTATTTGGATTCCATGCGCCCCGCCTCACTTGCTGCCGGTCCGGTTGCCTCCGGCCGGAGCCCTCATCCCCTTGAGGATGCTTTTCATCTGCGTCGCCGCATCCTTGAGGCCGTCCCACACAGCTTTCTCGTTGGACGGGTCGTACTTGAACGTTCCTACCGAGTTCAGCGCGGCCTGCGCCGCGTCAATGTCTGACTGGGCCTGGGAAACCTGGGCTCCGAGGCCTGCGGCGGTCGCGTTGGGCTTCACGTAGTCCAGAATTGCCTGTAGCTTGGCCCCGTCGAACTTCGCGTAGAAGTGGTCGTTGGTGCCGTTGGCGCAGCCGTTCGCGAGGCAGTAGCCCCCGAGCGCGGCGCGCATCTCCTGCGGAGTCGTCGCAGATGCGAGCGCGGCCTGCAGAGGCGCGACTATCGTGCTCTGTGCGCTGCTTATCGCGTCCCTCATTCCGGAGGCGTCGATGCCTTTCGCCGAGAGATTGTCGGCCTTGGCGCCGTACTCCGCGAGCGTGTCCTGGTATCCCTTCACCCTGGCTTGGCCCGCTTCGCCGAGGCTGGCTGCCCTGCAGGACGAGAGAGTGGCCTGCGATTCGTTGAACGAGGCCTTCAGGCTGGCGCGCGTGCTTGCCGAGACGTTCCAGTCCCTGTAGCTCTTGCGCGCGTCCCTTATCGCCTGGTTCGCGGCCGTGACGTCGGGCTCGTACGTGCCCCTGAGGAAACTCCTGAAGCCTTCGGCGTCCCCGCCGGCCGCGTAGCCCTGGAGCGTGCTGGTGTCGGAGGTGAGCTTGTCCGCTGAGGCCGATAGGCCGGATGCCTGCGGCACTGCGCCGGTTATCGAGCCAATCACGGAGTCCTCGAAATCCGTGAGGCATTTCACGTTGTCGTATGCGGCTGTGATGTACCCGCCGTTTTTCGCGGATGCTGCGGAAGCCAGCGGCACCATAAGAAGGAGCGCCAGAGGCAGCAGTAGCAGCCGGTTGAGTTTTCCCATTTTTTCACCTTTTTGTTTTTTTTGCGCGCGCAAATTCCGCGCCGCTTGGTGGATGGGGTTGGAACGGCATTTATATTTACCGTGGAACTGGCGGAACAGCGCACGCCGAAAGGGGGTTTGCGGGCGTGGAACGGGCTCATTTGCCCATCGCGTCCCCCATGGTGACCAAGTTGCGGTTGCCCTTCTGCGAGCGCGCGATTATTCCGCGCGATTCAAGGGACGCGAGCCTGCGCGAGAGCGTGGCCTTGGGGATGTGCGTGTAGAGGAAAAGGTGCGCCTGCGTGGTCTTGTTGCCCTGCCTGGAGATCTCGCGGAGAATCTCCTTGTCGTTCTCGTCGAGCGTCCTGAACAGCGGGCTGGATTCTAGCGGGGCCGGGGTTTTCTGGGCCGGTCCGCGAGGCTCGCGCGGGCGCATGCCGAAGAAATAGAAATACGCCGCGGCCGCAAGGACGACGAGGGATGCGGCGAGCAGCTGCAGGAATGGGAACGCCTGCCCCTCGTCCAGTGAATATGCCGCGTGCATGTCCGCCTTGTCCGACGAGGGGAAGCCCGGCGCGGACCAGTAGACCGCGGGGCCGCCGTCCGCGCTGCCGACTTCTCCGTTCGTAG
>JAKANX010000105.1 GCA_021823425.1 Microcaldota archaeon | reverse complement strand
TGTTTCACGCGCAAATTCGCGCATGGAAAAAACGAGCGAGCTCGTGTGGCTTTACGTGAAGCGGCGCCCCTTCATCAAGGAGATGCTCAAATACGATTTGGTGAATTACAGCAGGCTCGCGCGCCGGCTGTGCAGGGACATATTCTCCTCGCAGTCCAACTTCTACGCGGTGAAGGCCGCGCTCATGCGCCTCGGCTCCCGGATACGCAAAAAAGAAGGCGAGATGGAGGGCAAGGTGCTTGAGGTGCTCAAGAGCACTTCCATCAGCATACGCAACAAGGTCGTCGTCCTGATTTCGTCCTCGCCGCTGGAAATAAGCGCTATTTCCTCGGTGAAGAGCGGGCACTTCTATACCTATATCGCGGAGCAGCGCGACGCCCAGAGGGCGATGCGCGCAAAGGGCGTGCTCGCTGCAGAGGAGAACCTTAACCTCTTCGTGCTCTCCAGCGGACCGGAGATAGAGAGCACCCCCGGAGTGATATCCACGGTGCTGCACATGCTCGCGGCCGAGGGCATAAACGTGCAGGAGTTCATCTCCTCGTACACGGACACGCTGCTCGTGATAAAGGAGGCGGACACCTCGCGCGCGTACGAGCTCCTCTCGTCCCTCACGAAATAGGCCGGGAGATGGGGCTGCGGATGAAGCGGGGCGCGGAAAATTCGCGCCCGCACGGGAGGGAAAAAGAACCGAACGATAGATTTAATAAGTTATCGGAACTAATACTATTCCCTGAAATTTTTCAGGGCTTGGGAAAACCAGGTAGGGCATGTGGTTCGTAAAAAAGCTTCGGTAAACTGAAGGCCATCTGTCTGCGGTTTTCGCCTCTGTGGCTGCTTTAAATGCCCTGACGCATATTGAAGGGGTTTGTACGTGCGTCCGGACAATAAAAGTATATGACCTGCCATAAGCGGAAAATGCGCACCAAGCGGATATGCACCCAGCTTAAAGAGGGTAAGCGCAAGCGATCCTAGGTCGTGCTGGTTGCGTGTTGCAGCGAGGTAGCCTGGACCCTAAAAGCCCTGAAAAAGTTCTTTTTTTCACTCTCCTTAGCGCGAGCCCCGCGGAATAATCTCATTTAAATAGAATGGGCGCCCCAATTATATGATGAAAAAGAAGGAGCACAGGAAGGAGAAGGAGGACAAGGACGCAGAAACGGTGATGCCCAGGGGCCAGCTCGTGCGCCTCAAGAAGCTCTTCTCCATAAAATCCGGCAACGAGGCCAATTCTGTCAACCACTCGCGGCTCAACTGATTTTCCTCACAACCCGACAATGGCGCTGCCCGTCTGGTAGAGCCCCTTTCCGTTTTTCCTCTCCCTTATATTCTGCACCCTGCCCACGAACACTACGTGGTCGCCGGCCTCGTGCTCTCCTACGACTTTGCACTCTATGCTTGCGAGGCATTCCTTTATGGAAACCGCCCCCACCTTCTCTGATTTCTCCCGTGTGAGCCCGCTCTCTGCGAACTTGTCGCAGTCCCTTCCGCTGTGCCTCCCGTATTTTTCGACCTTTTCCTTCAGCTCCGCGCCGGGCACGTTCAGCACGAATTCGCCGCTTTCCCTCACCATCCCGAACGTGAACCGCTTCGGCGAAATCGCGACCCCGAAAAGAGGGGGATCGAACGAGAGAGGGAAGCACCAGCTCGCCGGCATGAAGTTGTCCTTTCCCCCGCTGCTCGCGCTCACCAATATTACCCTCATCGGAGTCAGCATGTGCCAAGGCTTTTCCATGATGGCATTTCCGTTTCTCCCTTTATATACTTCCCGTCGCGAAGTTAACTATATATACAAGGTTGCCCAAACAGTATAAATATGATTATGGAACCGGTGATAACCCGGCGTGCCGAGAAAATAATGAGGGACAGTTTCGGCATCCCCCCCTCCCAAGTGGACGAAATGATTCACAAGAGGGTGCTGGATTTCGCAAGGCACAAGGGCTACTTCGTGCCCGAGATGAGGGTGCGGGTGCATTACGATTCCGAGCCCCTGCCCAAGGGTTCTGACGACATAATCGCTTCCTTCCACGTCCGCACCAACGACATGTCCGTGAACGTCGGATACCTGGCAAAATACGCGGGCGCGAACGGAAACATCCCCCGCGAGCACCTCATTCCGTTCATCGTTTCCCACGAGGCCGAGCACGCCTTCTTCAGCATGACTCCCCTCGGATTGGAGCGCAGGGCGCTGAGCATGAAATCCGACGGCATGCTTTTCATATTGAAGAGCTTTTTCACCGGTTCCCACGAGGCCGTGATTGAGAGAATGGAGCTTGCGGGCGCCTTGAGCGACGGCCGCGCGACCCTTTTCTCCTCGCGTTTCCTTTCGGAAAACGTTCCGGGCCTGGGCCTTTCGGACGCCGTTCCCATGAAAAAGCCCGAATACTACCTATACGCATCATTCATACTGCGCCTAGAGGAGCTCGCAGGAAAGGATAGGGCGTGGGAACTGACCGCGAGCAGGCTTCCATCGTCCCTCAAGCAATTCGCCCATCCGGAGGCTTACCTGAGGCAGGCGGGCGCATGATTCACTCGGGCGTCAAGAGCATCATAAGCGCCCCTGCGGCGCATTACATAGAGCGCACGTTCCGGGAGCTGAAAACCAGGCCCGAGGACATCTTCCGCATGATTCCTGCGTGCGAAAAACATTCCATCCCCTTCGTTTTCAAATTCTTCGGAAAGCCCATCCCGCCAATATCCATAGAATACCTCGCCAAGGAGGAAGTGGAGCCCGCGCACCGCGAAAATTACGGGATGGCCGACAAAGACGGGATAAAAATCCTCGTGGACAACGTGTTCCGCAGGATAGTCAACCACGCCCATTCGTTGGAGGTCCAGTTTTCCAATTTCCTCGCCCACGAGGGCGTGCACGTGCACGACGGCATCCACACCACCCTCCACTTTAAGCAGAATGAAATAATCGGGGAATTGAAAGGCATGGGGAAACCTCCCCCGCGGCTCTGTTTTTGGCTGCCCACGGATACGAGGCGCGCCGAGCTTTACGACAGGCTGTTCGCCCTGGATTCATTGGTGGAAGGCCGCGCGGCCCGGCTTGAAATGCTCAGCATGAGCGCCCAGCTCGGCAATACTCCCGCAAGCGAGGCGGACGCGATGTTTTACGTGCGGCAGCTGAATGCCTGGCACTACGACTCGGCGCGCGCGATGCAGTTGCTCGAGGGCGAATTCGGTTTCGAGGCCTGGAGGCTGAGCGTGGAAATTCCCCCCAAAAGCTACGCGGAAATGATGGAGCCGCCCCTTTACGCCGCACGGATAAGGGGCGCGCGCGGATTTTAGCCACTATTTTAAAACGTGGTAAATAGAATATGTACATGCACATTTCAAGGGAAATCACCCAGAACGCGCGCGCGTTTCTCTCGCGCCTCAACGGCGCGTTCAAATGCCCGGAGCCTCTCCTGGACCCGGTGGAGCGCCGAGGCACGTCGTTCGTGCGCGAGTCGTTCCTTCGCCTGACGGGCTACGAGCACGTCCCCAAGGCGAAAGTGATTTACGCGACCTCGCAAGACGACGCCGTGAAAGAAGTGCGCCGCAAGCCGGACCATATGTTCTTCCACTCCGAGCGCCATCCGGAAATCCGGGTGTCCCCGGACGGCCTGGACTACGGCGTTACTGCC
>JAKANX010000104.1 GCA_021823425.1 Microcaldota archaeon | reverse complement strand
TTGGGCTTCCAGATTGCGAACGGAAAACTGGTCGGCCCCGCCGACCTCCTGGGCGACATCGCGTTCGACAACGCGAGGCGCACCGCTTTGGACGTCGCGGATTACATGAGGAGGCACGGCCCGTTCGAGCCCCACAGGCTTTCCGCAGAGGAGATGGAGTACACCAGCATGCCCAAGGTGATGGACAAGCTCAAGGGCAGGTTCGTGAAAATCTGACCGGTAGGAAAAATGAGGCTGCGCGTCCTTCTTCCGCTTTTTCTCGCGTTCCTAGTTTTCGCGGGCTGCACTGGCGGCCCGCAAGCCCAGCGGCAATTGGGCCGGGAGGACGTCTTTTTCAGCCCGTCCAACGTTTCGGTGAGCGCGGAAGCCGCCCGGACTCCGGAGCAATTGGATGCCGGGCTGATGTTCCGCACCTCGCTCGGGGAAAAGGACGGAATGTTCTTCTATATGAATTATAGCGCGTACCACGCGTTCTGGATGGTGAACACCAAGATACCCCTGGAGGCTATTTTTCTCGATGATAATTTCACGGTGGTGGACATAATTGAAATGGATCCCTGCAGCGACCCGGGAACCCCCACGCGTGCCTCCAACTGCACAATCTACCTGCCCAAGTGGCCCGCGCTCTACGTGCTGGAAGTGAACCAAAATTTTTCATCCAGATACGGAATCCGAGATGGCGACGTTGCGCGCGTGAGCTAGAGCGCGGAAAATGCCGCCTGTATTTTCGCTTGCTCCGCGGATATTTTCCCCTTCCACTCGCCGCTTACTTTCACTTTCCGCGCGAGGCGGGGCTTGCCGAACTTTATCGCTTCCGCGAGCGTTCCCTCGTCCAGCTTCGTCCCTAAGAGCTTGTTCAGCTCCGAAGGCGGCAAATCCTCGATGAATCTGCCTTCCTTGGAGAGCTGCGCCACCAGCTTCCCGGATTTCCCGTGCGCATCCCTGAAGGGGATTCCGCTCATCGCCATCAGGTCCGCGAGCTCGGTCGCGTTCGCGTAGCCCTCCTTTAGCTCCTGGGCAACCTTCCTTGAATCGAATGCGAGAGTGGGCACCAAATCCGCAAGCATGGCGAGGCTCTCCTTCGCGGTGTCCAGCCCGCTCATTACCGCGTATTTAGTTTCCTGCGTGTCCGTGTTGTGCCCGGACATAAGGCCTTTCTGCACAGTGAGCGTATGCACCAAATTCCCGTAAACCCTTCCCGTTCTCCCTCTCACCAGTTCCAGGGGGTCCGGATTCTTCTTGTTCGGCATTATGGAGCTTCCGGTGGTGTATTCATCTCCCAATACGATTATTCCCTTCTGCGAGAGCCATACTACTTCCTCAGCGAATCTGGACAGCTTGGCCATCAGCTCAGACAGAGCGAAAAGTATCTCCGCCTCCAGCTCCCCGCGCGAGCCGATTGCGTCCATCTCGTTTTCCAGGACGGAATTGAAACCCAAAAGCTCTGCGGTGCGCTTCCGGCTTATATTCCAAGGCGTGCCGCTAATCGCGCACGCTCCAAGCGGGCTCCGGTTGGTCTTTTCGTAAGCTGCGAAAATCCGCTCCAAATCCCTGCCGAAAGACTGGACGTAGCTCTCGCACCAGAAGGAAATCGTTATCGGCTGCGCGACTCGCGTGTGCGTATACGCGGGCATCGGCCCGTCCTTTTGCGAGAGCTTCGCGAACGCTTCCTGCAGCTCCACGACCTGCGACGCCAAGGAGAGCAGCTCGTCCCGGAGGTAAAGCCGCGTGTCAACCGCGACCTGGTCGTTGCGCGAGCGGGCGGTGTGCATCTTCTTTCCAAGCGGGGTTATGCGCGTCACCTCGCTTTCCACGTTCATGTGCACGTCCTCCAGCTCCTTCTTGAGCCTGAACGTGCCGTTCTCGTGCAGCTTCAGGACCGTCTTTAGCGCGGCCGTTATCTCGTCCGCCTCCTTCTTCCCGAGTATTCCCTGCTCGCCCAGCATCTTCACGTGCGCGAGCGAGCCGAGTATGTCGTATTCCACGAGGCGGGAGTCAAGCTGGACGTTCTCCCCGCTCATGTAGCCGTACACTATCTCCTTGGGCGATTTCCCGAATCTTCCGCCCCAGAGCATGGCCGGTTTTCCGTTTTCAGTTTCCCGTTTCGCGTTTTGCAAGTTGCGCACCCGCTACTTCTTCCCGTACTTCATTTTATATGCAGTGGAATACTGCATCAGCCAGAGCTTGGTGAACGCCCCGCCCTCTTTTTGGTCGAAGCTGCTCCCCTTGTCGTAGGTCGCCACGTTGTGGCTGTAGAGCGCGTTAGCGCTCTTTCTCGATGCCACGCTGGCGCGGCCCTTGTAGAGCTTCATCCTCACCGTTCCGGTAACCGCGGACTCCACTTCGTCGTTGAACTTGTCCACCGCGACCCTGAGCGGGGAAAACCATTTCCCGGTGTAAACCATGTCCGAATACAAGTTATCCAGGTAAACCTTGTGGAACAGCTCGTCCTTGGTGAGCACGTACTTCTCCAAATCCTGGTGCGCGGGAAGAATGGTGAGCGCCGCAGGAGCCTCGTACGCCTCCCTGCTCTTGAACCCTATCGTTCTGTCTTCCATGTGCTCTATCCTTCCAACTCCGTGCTCTCCTGCCGCCTTAGTGAGCGCCTTGAGCATTTCCACCTCGTCCTTGTATGCGGTCCCGTCTATTGAAACTTCAACCGGAATTCCCTTTTCAAATGAAATGTCCACGAACGAGGGCTTGTCAGGCGCCTTTTCCGCGGGCTTGGTCCATTCGTACGCGTCCTCGGGAACCGCCTGCTCCGGGAACTCTATCGGGCCCGCCTCTATGCTCCGCCCCCACAAATTCTCGTCCACCGAATACGGCTTCTCCTTGGTTACCTTCACGTCCAGCCCCTTTTCCTTCGCGTACACGATTTCCTCGTCGCGAGTTAGCCCCCAGTCCCGCACCGGCACTATTACTTTCATGGAGCTTAATGCGGAAACTCCCGCGTCTATGCGCACCTGGTCGTTGCCCTTGCCCGTGGAGCCGTGGCACACCGCCTGCGCGCCCTCCTTCTTCCCGATTTCCACGAGCTTCTTTGCGATGAGCGGGCGGCCGAGCGCCGTAAAGAGCGGATAATTTCCCTCGTACATCGCGTTCGCCTTCACTCCCGGCCACAAGTATTCCTTCACGAACTCCTTCTTGGTCTCGAGCCCGTAGTGCTTCTTGCACCCTATCTTCTTGGACTTGGCCTCTATTCCCTTGAACTCGCCCTGCTGCCCCAAATCCAATGTACAAGTAATCACTTCTTTGCCCATGTCCTGCAGGAGCGACGCGATTACGCTCGTGTCCAGCCCGCCCGAGAACGCGAGCACGACCTTGTCCACGTCGCCGTAAGCGCTTCCAGTCTTCTCCTTGACCTTCTTCAACAAATCAGCCACTATCCCACCTCGTAAAATGATAATTGGTGTGGGCATTTTCACGCATTTAAATATTGCGTTTCATTTCTGCCTAAAAAAACAAAAACGCTCCATTTGGGACAAATCCGCAACAAAAGGTATTTAATGTTTCACGCGCAAATTCGCGCATGGAAAAAACGAGCGAGCTCGTGTGGCTTTACGTGAAGCGGCGCCCCTTCATCAAGGAGATGCTCAAATACGATTTGGTGAATTACAGCAGGCTCGCGCGCCGCCTGTGCAGGGACATAT
>JAKANX010000103.1 GCA_021823425.1 Microcaldota archaeon | reverse complement strand
CGGTGGTCCCCATACCTTAACCGCTGGTGAGGGCGCAGGTGATAGCGCTCATTACCTTCAAGGCGCAGATAGACGCCTACCACACCGTTTTCATCGTCTCCGTCGGTTTCCTCCTGATCGCGACCGTGCTCGCGCTCTTCCTGAAGGTGAAGGAGAAGAAGAGCGGCGCGGAAATCTACATCGATTAGCCCAGGCCCAGATTGCGAAAATAGCGCCCATCGCCGCGGCGGGCAAATAATTTACCGGGGCCATGCGGCCGCCGCATCCCCTGCCCGCCCTGCGCATTTAATTTTTTGCCTTCAGCTGCACCTGAGGGCAAGCGGCACTGCGCCCACCTGGATGTAGCCGGGAATGGCGCCCAGGCTGTATATGAATGCCACCTGCTCGAACCTCGCGAGCTCGCCCCTGCCCGCGCACGGTAGCGTGCCGTTGAGCGCTATCCGCACCAGCTTGCTCTGCCCGGGCGCGAAGCCCACCTCCGGGCTGAGGGGGTAGGCCTGCCCGTCTAGAAGAATCCCGGTCATGGTTGCCTGCGTGAGCAGGTTGCTCCTCACCGAAAGCACGAGCGTCGCCGAAGGAGCGGAAACGACCGTGGTTTGGGCGCTCAGGGCCTCGCTCGAATTCGCAACTCCGTCGTCAGCCACGCATCCGAACGACCAGTTCTGGCCCCCCGAGAGCCCGCTCATGTTCGCGGCGTTGATTTCGGCCCCCTGAGCGTGCGCTCCCGTAGAGCCGCTCGCGTTCGCAATCCCGTGAAGGTACCACGTGTAATGGAAAGTGAGGTTGTCCCCGTCCGCGTCCGAGCCGTTGCAGAACCCGATTAGCGTGTCGTTCTGGGCAGCGGCGGGCTGCGGGGAAATCCTCGCGTAAGCGACCGGGGCCGTGTTCGGGAAAGCGGCAATTTCCGTTGCCGAGCTGTTCAGTTCAGTAGAATTGGCGGCCCCGTCGGAGGCGGTGCACCCTAATGTCCAGTTCTGCCCGACCGAGAAAGGGAGGCTTATGCTGGAAACCAGCGCCTCGGTTCCCGAAGAGTATGCTGCGGTCGTTCCGGTCACGTTCGCAGCGCCGCCAGAATACCACGTGAAATAATACGAGACGTTGTCCCCGTCAGGGTCTGTCGCCTGGCAATATCCGTCGAGCGTGCTATTCGCGTAAGCCGAAGGAGAGGGCGAAATCCTGGAAGAGTTCATCGCAGGCGGGCTGTTCGCCGTTGCGCAGGGCGCGTCGCACACCCCGCCGGGAACCGACGTGTCGCACGTGGTGTTCGTCTCCACGGACGCGTTCGCCATGTAATAATCGTAATACGCTCCCCCGGAGAGGTTGTTGCTGCAAAGCACGCTGTCGCTGAACGTGTTGTTAAGGTTTCCCGCCTGGAAATTCACCCCGTCCAGCGAGTTGTTGCGGATGTTCATCGTGGCGAACGTGTTGTTGTAAACCGTCCTGTATGCGTATATCCCGCCGAGGCTGTTGCGCAGCGAAACGTTGCGGAACGTCGAATTTTTAACTTGCCAGTCCATGTACGCGCCGTAGTTCGCGTTCCCGTAGAAGTCGCTGTCCGAAACGCTCAGGTTGTTGACGATGTTGAACAGGTAGAGCCCGTTCTTGGCGCCGTTCCCCACGCTCACCCCCGAGACGACGTTGTTGTTCGTCGCAAGCCCGCTGTCCCCCCTTACCATGAGCCCTGCAGACGGGCCCGTGCTTCCTGTGATGGTGCTGTTCCTTATGGACGCGCCGTTGGCCGCGGCGAAAACCACCCCAAAGGAGTCGTTCACCGAGCGCAGCCCGGTTACCGAGTTCCCGTTCCCGCGGTATACGTTTATTCCCGTGCCGCATGCGGTGGTGTTCACGTTCCGGATTGAGTTGTAGTCCGAATACATGGAATATATTCCGCCGGACACGAACGAACTGTCTGAAACTGTGTTGTTGCCAGAATAATACAGGTATACGGCGACGGTGTTGTTGTACGCCGAGATGTTTGAAATGGATAAGTTCGTGGAGTACGCTAGCTCTATCCCGTAGTAGTTGCCCAGCACGCCCGCATTGTCCACCGCGCCGTTGCTGCAGTTGGCAATCAGCATCCCGGAATAGCCGTTGCTCACGTTGATTCCGGAGAGCGAAAAGTTCGCGCAGTTCGCGACGTATACCGCGGCCGCGCCAGCAGGGATAACCCCCATCGCCTCGTTCCCCTGGCACACCCTGGCGAACATCGGGGCGCCGTTTATCGTCGTGTTGTAGAACTGCTGCACGAAGTTTGCGGCGGAGCTTCCCGTAATGAAGTACGCGTACCTGTTGCCGGAAAGGTTGAGCAAGGAGACGGTGTTGTTGTTCGTATAGCCAAGATAGAGCCCCGTGTTGTTCGCGTTGGTAATCGTGCCGTTGTAAAGCGTGCTGTTGGCCGTGGCCGTGTACAGGTATATCCCGTACCTTGTCACGTTGTCCACGCTGAAGTTCGATATTGAGTTGTAATAGCAATACATGTCCATGTATATTCCGTCCGTCATGTTCCCGTTGCCCAGTATGGTGAGGTTCGAAATCGTGTCGTTGCTAGAATACGAGAAATACACTCCCTTGGTGCTGTTGTAAACAAGGGAGTCGCGCACGGTGTTGTTCGAATTCAGGAGCGCAATTCCGGAATTTGAGCAGTTGAACGCGGTAATCCCGCTGAACGTGCTGTTGGAAGCGTATATTCCCACCCCGTAGCGGCCGTTGTTGTACACAGTTACGTTGGAAATGGTGACGTTAGTGCCGGATGCGTATATGCCGTCCATCGTGTTTCCGTATGAGACGATGTTCGCGCCCGAGCTGTTGCCGTATCCCCCCAGGTTCAGGCCCATCCAATTGTTGTACGCGGTGATGTTGCTCACGTTCCCGCCCGCCCTCATCGTGAACACAATCGCGCCCGAGCCGTTGGTCAGTATGCAGTTCTCCACGCTCACGTTGTAGAGCGGGCCGACGGCAAGGTCGTAAATGAGCCGCGGGCCCCCGGACGTGCTCCCGTTGCCCCGTATGGTGTGCCCCGCGCAGTCCAAGTCCACGCCGGATGAGCGTATCACGATGCAGTCCCCCGTGGCGTTTATGTCGTTCTGCAGCACGTACCTGTCCGCCGCGCTCAGGCTCGCGCACCCGGTCACGTTCGTGAGGGAAAAGGAGAGCGCCGCAGCGAGCAGCAGCGCGAGCAACGCCGTTTTGGCCATGACTAAGGATGGAAAACAACCGTTATAATCGTTTGCCTCGCCTGCGCAACCCTTTTATTGCTTTGCGCCCCAACCTTCCTGCTAAAACCCCGGAGAGGAAAGGTGACAACATGGCTTACGCATGCCAGGAATGCAGGCTGGAAAAAGGGCTTACCGCATGGCTCAGGCAGGGCGCCGACGGCACTTACGTGTGCGAACTCGAGCCCAAGCACAGGTACGCGGTTAAGAAGGACGGATTCCTCCACCCCGCGCTCTAGCGTTTTCAAGCTGGCGATTTTTCCGCGAGCGCCCCTATTACCAGGGAGATTGCCGCGTAGAACAGCACCGCCAGTATGGCGGCTGTCACCGCGCCCCCGAGCAGCCCTGTTTGCCCGAAGCCGGCCCCTCCGGCGCCCGCAGCTCCTGCGAACTGCCCTCCGCCTGCAAATCTTCCCGCTAGCGCGCCGCCCTCAGCTTG
>JAKANX010000015.1 GCA_021823425.1 Microcaldota archaeon | reverse complement strand
TTTCCACCGCGGCCCGCACGAGGCCTTCTAGCGCCTCCTTCTCAACGTCGTGCCGAAACAGGAGGAATATGTCAACGTCCTTGTCGCCTTCTAGGAACGTTCCCTTGGCGAACGAGCCCGCGAGCAAGGCCTTCGCCCCCGGCGAGGACTTGCGGAGCCTCGCGAGCACCCCGTCCACGAAGCGGCGCTCGCGCTCGCCGCTCATGGCGGTCGGCCTTATCTTGCCCAATACACTGCGCAGGCTTTCCATGCTAAAACTTCCGGGGAGAGATTTTTAAAGGATATATTGGATATAGGCACATGCGACACAGTGTGGCAACGGTGCTGGCAATCGCAGCGCTTATGCTGCTTATACTTCCCGGCTGCGTGAGCGAGCGGGACGTGAGCGCGCCGGAGACCGAGAAGGTCCTCTCGGCGAGCGCCTCGGACGTGGACCAGGACAACTACACCGACATCAAGAGCTACGTCTTCCGCCCAATCATTATTGACGCCGACCAGAACATCATCATGCAAAAAAGCGTGACCGCGGCGCAGAGCGGCACGTCCATAACGGTTTCCAAGGTGAACGGGCTCAACGACAGCCAGATAGCGAGGCTGGAAACGCTCCTTTTCAAGTTCGACAGCGACCGGAAGGACAAGGAGAGCGCGTGCAGGGAAACCCTCGGGTTCGGGAACGGCGGGTGCGACAGCCCCACGGCGTGCATCACCACCTGCTCCGGCCCCGAGTGCCAGAAATACGATTACGCGAGCGAGCTGCTCGGCTACTGGATATACGATTATTCGCAGAACGAGCAGGCGCTCGGGAACGAGCTTGACGCGGTGCACGCGGCAATAGTCACGATAGCGGACTCCACGCCGGACCAGAGGGAGGCGCTCATGGTCAGGCTCAACTCCATACGGAGCAGGACGATTGCGATAAACGCCAACCCGCTCATGAACGACAACATGTTCGGCATATGCAGGCAGATAGACTACGAGAACGCGGACCTCAACGAGATGCTCAACATTCTGGGCACCTACGACGAAAAGCCCACGGCGTTCCTTTACGTGGTCAGCATAAAGTTCGCAATCAACGGAAAGGACATAACCCAGCTCAAGATAACTGATACGGTGCCCAAGCCCCTGCTCGCGGCGCTCAAGAACATAACCATGGTGCAGAAGGACAGTTCGTTCGATCAGGCCGCGAACATAACCTGGCCGCCGCTCCAGTTCAACCTTTATCCCGAATACATGATAGGATACACGCTCACCTCCGGCCAGAGCATGAGGGAGGACATATTCGAGAACTGGCCCACGCCGAACATAAGGATGCAGGTCGTCTCGCTCAGCAACAGCCCGATAATACAGTACGTGATAGGGACGAGCGGGTACATATACATGCTCGTCAAGGGCTTCGCCGGATATTACCCGGCGCTCTCGCTCGTGCTCGCGTTCTGGACCATAGCCTTCTTCCTATTCTGGATGGCGGTCGTGGTCGCGGTCAATTTTTTCAGCGCGCTCATGGCGCGCACCGGGCTGCGCGACAGCCTCGTGAAGGCTTTCGGCGGCTCCAACCCGTATTGGAAGGAATACGCCATAGCGTCCGGGATTTTCTTCGCGCTCGGCCTCGGGCTCCTCATGGGCTCCACGCCCGTCGCCGAGGACACGCTCGTGATAGACAACATAGCCAAGCACATGATAGAGAGCCCCCTCGGGGCCGGCTCAACCGTGTTCTTCTTCCTCTCTTTCTACACGGCGTACGCGCTGCTAGAGGACAGGTTCAAGGGAATCCTCGCGGGCAGGAAGTATTACGAGAACGTGCTGGACGTGAGCCCGAAAGCGAACGCGCTCAGGTTCAAGAAGCTGCAGGAGCGCACCGAGGAGCTCAGGCAGAAGCTATCCTCAACGGGCGGGCTGGACGTGAGCGACGAGAAGAACGTGCTCATTTCCGTGCCGCTTGACAGGATAGAGACGCTACTCAGGAAGGAGGGGAGCGAGCGCGCCGTGAAGGAACTGATTGAGGTCTACATAGACAAGGTGGAGGCCGCAATAGGAAGGGCGGACGAGAAGGTCAAGATTTCCAAGGAATACTGGGCCGAGTGGAGCAAGGAGATTGCCGAAAAGCTCGGCGAGCGCGGCTCTGTGGCGCTCACCTCGTTCACGGCGATACCGGCGGAGTGGAGGGTCTGGGCCGCGAACAAGTACGCGATGGACAACGACGCCGAGGAACTGGCCGTGGAGGGGGACTACCTCAAACGGGCGGCGGGCAAGGCCGAGGCTACGGGCGAGGACGCGCTCAAGAAGCTCGTTTCCCGGGACATGGCGCTCGGGCTCGCGGTGCTGACCAAGGAGGGCGTGGGCACCGTCATAACAAGGAGCGGGAACAGGTCCCTTGAGGGAATCCTTTCTTGGAAAATTTCCAATTACGCGAGCACGCTCGGGCAGAAGGTGCTCAATGCGGATTACATAGGCATGGTCATAGTGGGCTCCAAGAACGCGGTCGCCTTCACGCGCGGGGAGGGCAGGGAAGGGGTCATTTTCGCCCCCAAGGACAAGATAAAGGCCGCGTTCTCCGAGTTCGAGAACAGGCTAAAAAAGCTCTGATTTTCATAAAGCGGGGAGGCAGGTTTAAATACTCTTGCGACCATATATTTTACGCAGATTTTACGAGATAAAACGGCCATAGGGGGCGATGGAAAAACAATCCAAAAAACAAGACAAAAACCAGTGATATTCATGCAGGACGAAAACGAGTACAACGCGGAGAGCATACAGGTCCTAGAGGGCCTTGAGGCGGTGAGGAAAAGGCCCGCGATGTACATAGGCGACACGGACCGCAAGGGGCTCCACCACCTCGTTTACGAGGCCGTGGACAACTGCATAGACGAGGCGCTCGCGGGCTTCGCCAAGAACGTCGAGGTCGTGCTCAAGCCGGACGGGAGCGCGTCCATACGCGACGACGGGCGCGGAATACCCACGGAGAAGCACAGCATGGGAAAGAGCGCGCTTGAGGTCGTAACTACGGTGCTGCACGCAGGGGGAAAGTTCGAGAAGAAGGCGTACAAGGTCTCCGGAGGGCTGCACGGCGTCGGAATTTCGGTCGTGAACGCGCTCTCGGAGTGGATGGAGGCCGAGGTGCACAGGAAGGGCCAGATTTACGTCCAGCGCTACGCGAGGGGCGTTCCCACTACGGGCGTGGAAGTGAAGGGCGAGACCAGCTACAGGGGCACGATAATAAGGTTCAAGCCGGACGCGCAGATTTTCCCGGTGATTGAGTTTGATTACGAGACCATACGCGAACGCCTGCGGGAGCTCGCGTTCCTCAACAGGGGCGTGCGCATCACTATCAGGGACGAGCGCTCCAACGTGGAGGAGGTGTTCTTCTTCGAGGGCGGGATAACCCAGTTCGTCGAGCACCTCAACAAGGCTAGGAACAGGCTCCACCCGGTGCTGTATTTCCAGAAGGAGGTTGGGAACATAGAGGCAGAGATTGCGATGCAGTACACGGACAGCTACAGCGAGATGATTTACTCCTTCGTGAACGACATAAAGACGATAGACGGGGGCACGCACGTCTCCGGATTCAGGACGGGGCTCACGCGCATACTCAACGACTACGGGATGGGGAACAAAATCATAAAGGAGGGCCAGAAGGTCGGCGGCGAGGACTCGGTTGAGGGCCTCACGGCCGTGATAAGCGTGAAGGTCCCGGAGCCGCAGTTCGAGGGCCAGACGAAAGGAAAACTGGGCAACAGCGAGGTGAAGGGCTACGTGGACAGCTTCTTCTCCGCGGCGTTCAAGCAGTTCCTGGAGGAGAATCCGCAGGTCGCGAAGGCGATTCTCGCAAAGGCGATGAGCGCCATGGAGGCGCGCGAGGCCGCGCAGAAGGCCAAGGACCTCATCAGGCGCAAGGGCATATTCGAGTCAAGCGTGCTGCCCGGAAAGCTGGCGGACTGCATAGAGGAGGACCCGGCGAAGTGCGAGCTGTTCATAGTGGAGGGCGACTCCGCAGGGGGCAGCAGCAAGCAGGGCAGGAACAGGCAGACGCAGGCCGTGCTTCCGCTCAAGGGAAAGATACTGAACGTGGAGAAGGCGCCGCTCAACAAGATACTCATGAGCAACGAGATAAGGAACGTCGTCCTTGCGCTCGGCACAGGCTTCGGGCAGGACTTTGACCCCAAGAAGCTCAGGTACCACAAGATAGTGATTATGACCGATGCGGACGTGGACGGCGCGCACATACGCACGCTCCTGCTCACTCTTTTCTACAGGCATTTCAAGGCGCTTTTGGAGAACGGGTTCATATACGCGGCCATGCCGCCCCTTTTCAGGGTGAAGAAGGGCAAGATAGAGCGCTACGCGTACGATGAAACGGAACTGGCGAGGGCCACCGGCGAGCTCGGCGGGGACGTGGAAATCCAGAGGTACAAGGGATTGGGGGAAATGAACGCCACCCAGCTCTGGGAGACCACCATGAACCCTGAGTCGCGCACCCTCAAGAAGATAACGATTGAGGACGGGATGCGGGCGGACGGGATGTTCTCGCTCTTGATGGGCGACGCGGTTGAGCCCCGCAGGGCGTTCATAGAGCAGTATGCAAGGGAAGTGAAGAACCTGGACATCTGATTCGCGCTTTATTTGGGGATTTCGGAATTCACTCTTCCTGCCCGAGGCTGTGGAAGACGTCGGCCACCTTGAATTCCATGTTGCCTTCCTTGTCCACGTCCGAGAACATGAACCTCGTGCTGTTCAGCACGTCCGCGACGGAAAATTCGCGGCCGACGCTGTAGAATCCCTTGTTCTTGAGGCTCTTTATCCTCACTTCCACTTCAACCTTGCGCCCGACCTTTTTCTCCTCCTCGGCGGCCATGCGCTCGGCCATTTCCCTTATGTCGCGGCCCATCTCCTCGGTCACGAGGTATGCGAACAGCCTGTCGAAATCCTCCTTCCGGATTCCACCGCCATCTAAGCCGTTCTTCGCCAGCCTCCCGGCGGTCTTTTCGGCAGCGCCGATGCAGAAGCCGCCGCGCCTGCTTTCCGCGATTATGCCGCGGTCGTACATGTGCTTGAGGGCGCGCCGGAAGTCCAGCCTTGCACGCTCCTTTTCCCCGTCCTCGGCCTCGCTCGGGATGCCCGCGAAAAGCGAAAGGAAAAGGCCCTTGCCCTCGTTCAGGCCCAGCTCGCCCGCTATTTCGGCCGCGCTCGTGTATGTGGGCACGGGGTGGCCGTGCATTATGCGCTCAAGGTCAAACCACACGGTTTCCAGGCGCTCCCTGCTTCCGGGCTCCTTTTGGGCGCGCTGGAGCTCGCTGAACATCTTGTGCAGGCCTATTCCCAAGTTGATGTATCCGCAGTCCGTGTGGAGCTGGAGCTTGAGCATCCTGAGCTGGCCGTTCTCAATCGTCCTTTTGAGGGATTTTTCAGAGGGATAGCCGCCAATTTCCCTTATCACGCCCGAGGCCGCGGTGTTGCCCTCGCGCGAGTCCACGCAGCATTCAAGCTTGCAGCAGCCGCGCCTCCTTATCAGCTCGGTCGCGTAAACGTTCCCTTCGTATTTTTTCACGTTCTCCACGTATTTGCGCGCAATCACGTTGGAGAGCAGCGGGGTTCCGTCCGCGAATTTCGCGCGTTCGGCGAAAGCGGCGAACTCCTCCCTTACGACGCCGCCGTTCTCCTCCCGCACCGCGTATACCTTTCTCGTTTCCACGTCGTGGACGAGCGGAACCATCATGAACCTGTGCGTGTTGTTGAACACCCACGTGTAGGTGTCCCCGCCGTTCTCCATGGAGTGGCCGCCGGCCGCGATTATCTTCTCCCGAAGCAGGCTGAGGCGGTCTATCTGGAACTTGGCGACCTTTTCAAACGACGCGCCCGGGGCCTGGCAGTCGTAATCGCCTATGCATGGTATGAATGGCGCGACGTGCTCGCTTATCCTGAAATAGGGCGCGGCGGCGTCGTGCTGGCTGTGGTGCTGCTCGTGGAGGTAATGGTCAAGCATGTACATGAGCGGCGTGAAATCGGACGCCTCCTCCATGTGGGCGAGCTCGCGCATGCCGCTCGCGGTGCCGAACGAGCCTTCCCTTGCCACGCCGCCCTCTATCTTGTACTCGTTGCCGCAGAAAATGGCCGAGAAGTTGCTCAAGGACGTGCTGGAAAGGAAGGAGATGCCGGGAAGCTGCCCGCCGCTCATGTCCTCCCCGTTTTTCCTGTCGTGGACGTTCTTCATGAGGTCTATGAATTCAAATCCGTAGTGGTCGGGCGCGGAGCATTTGCCGCCGCACCCATGGTGCCCGCCGTATTCCTCCTTGAGCCTGTCAAGGAAGCCTATCATCATCCTGTAGCGCTCGTTTATGTCCTGCGCGAAAACTCCGCCCATGGAAGAGTCCCATATCTTCCTTGCGATTGAGAATGCCTGCACGCGCTCCTCGCGCGCGAGGGATGCGGATTCCGAGAGCTTCTTGCGCTCTTTGTACGCGCCTATTTCAAGGCGCAAAAAGGGCCTGCGGAGCTGCTGCTCCTGCCTCAAACCGCCTTCCTTTCGGGCTTCTGGGTGTTCGGGTACCGGTGCCATCGTTTCCACCTTTGGTGCACCCGGAATCGCGGGAATCGCAGGTCAAAACCGCACGCGCCTCGTTTTGCGGGTTTGCGGATTTGGTCTGCGGCAATTACGCCGTTTTTCGTCCCAAGTGCGACTGAACGCATTTTTTCGTATGTTATTATTTATGGCTGAAAGGGTTTTTAAACCTGCTCTCGGCTGACCTATTGCATTTCGTGCATAGTTCTGGGGAAACATATTTATGCCTTCTCTTGGCTTCCTGCTCCTTTGCCCCCATTTCATTTGTAATTGTTCTTTTTGGGTTCACTCGGGGGGTGTGGGGAATCCAAAGAAAACCGCTAGGGGGCGGAGCCCCCTAAGAGGTTGTTTTTCAGTAGCTACTCCGATCATCAAGTTCGCCGGAACCTAAGTCCCGGGAATCAGTCTGGAGCGATATCATCAATGATTAGGAATATGCTGCCCACTTAATTTAAACCTGATTATATGCGGTCGTAAACATTCTTCCTGTGCCCGATGGACCTTACGAAAATGACCTCGTCATTGTACATTATATTGGCGATCACGCGCACGTCGCCCACACGCAACTTGTATTCCTCCCTGCCTGCAAGCCGTTCGAAAAAATGCCTCGGATTCGAGGCGGCTTCCTCCAGTTTCTCGGCAATGCGCCGGGCAGCCGCCGTTTCCAAACATTTAAGGCCTGCCCGGGCCTCATCGGAAATCAGCACCCTGAATGCCATCCTACAGCCCAAGCTCTTTTTTTACGGATTCCAGCGTGTGGACCCTTCCTGCCCTTATGTCCTGAAGCGAGCGCAGAAGGGACGCCCTGAATTCAGGCGTATATTTGCCCTCGTCGTCGCCCTCCGGAACAAGGGAGATAAGCGAATTGAGGAGTTCGTCATACGTCTCGCGCTCGCTTGCCTTGAGCTGGGAGAGCTTCCTGCGGGTTTCCGCGCTTATCTGGATTGTGGTATATGCCATGTAATCACTATGTATTTGTTATACACCCGTATATAAAAGGCTTTCGAATCCGAAGGAGAAATGAGTGAAGCTGAAACTGGAAAAACCACGAAGAACGAACAGAGAACGGGTACTCAAACCCGAAACCCGGAACTGAATCGGAAACTGCCGCAGCGGTTTACGAGACTGTCTTCGACACGTCGAAGACAGGAGACGCGGATAAACAGAACGAGAGAAAATGAAAAAGAAAAAGAAAGGTAAGGGGGCTTGCGCCCCCTGTTTCACGGTTTACCTTTACTGGAGCTTCGCAAGGAACTGGTCTCCAGCCGTGATGGTGTCCTGGGCAGTGGCGCCGGCAACTATGATTTTGTTGCCGACCTGCTTCACAACGACCGGGGTCGCCGTGAAGTCAATTCCTGCTCCAGCCATCGCGTCTGCGGTGACCGAGTTCACTACGTCTCCACCGACGGTAATCAGGGTACCGGTCGTGGTGGCAGCCGCGTCCTTGTCAAGGACAACCAGCTTCGGGTTGAAGCCTGCGTACGGGACTACCGCGTCAACGCTCGCTGCGTTGTTCGGCATTATCACCGCGCTTATGGTGTCCTTGGACACGGTGCAGCTCGCGGATCCGCCCGCGGCAGTGCACGCTCCGACATCCTCGGTTATCGACTTTGCCGTAATGGTCACGTCGCCGACCTGGCCCGACTGGCCTTCAGCCAGAACAAGTTCGGTGGTGGACGCGCCGGCCGTGGCAGCCTCGGAGGTGGCGAACTGGTAGTTCACCTTCCCGAGCCTGTTCGCGACGCTGTACTGCACGGACGTGGAGCCGATGGACACGAACTTGCTTCCCCTCGGGGAAATAAGCTCGCCCTTGGTGTACTCACCGCCAACGAGGGCAGCGGAGTATCCGAAGGCGCTCATGTCAACCTGGTTGCCCGCAACGAACGAAGCACCTGCGTACGGAGTGAGCACCTGGGTAAAGGTACCCATGACCTCCTTGTCAGTCGCAAGAGGTGCAGCCCCCGAAGAGGTGAAGGTGCTCGCGGTTAACCCGTAAACAACTTCGTGCACCGCAATTGCGTGGTCGTCCTTTACGGCGCCAGCGTCGTAAGCGGTCCCGATGTCTTCAACGAGCTCAATAGCCGGAGTCGTCGCAGCTGCAACGCCAGCGGCCATGGCCGTACCGAGTCCCTGCTTGTTCACGCCATTGTCGTAGTTCACTATCCTTATCACGCCTCCGTCAGCAACAGAGCCCGTGCTTCCAGCGGTCTTGTACTGGATTACCGGGTTCCTGTCGTTGACCGTCATCGTGTCGAAGAGGTAGTAGTAGTCAGAACCGCTCTTCTTCATGATGATGTCGCCAGCCACGCTTCCCGCAGCGCATGCGCCTGCCGAAGGAGCAGCAAGGAGGTAGTATATGTCCTTGCCCTTCGCGGTGCCTACTGCGCCCGTAACCGGATAGTGCACGTTGTTCGTGGACGTGAACTGGAACGCGTCGTCCTGTGCCGACGAAATCCTTACGTAGGTGTTCGTGGCAAGAGTACACTGGGACGTTCCTCCAGCGCCGTCGTCCATGGTTATGGTCGCGGTACCGGTGCTCGTCTGGTACTTCAGGTTGTCGTATTCCGAGCCCTGCAGGTCCACTCCCTGGTAGGTGAACTTGTACGCCACCGGGTCCTCTATCACGTTGACCGAGTCACCCGCCATCATGGGGTTGTTGGTCGTCGTGAACGAACCGGTCTTGTAAAGCTCCACTCCCCTGAGCGCGTCTGCGTCGCTGAGGTGGTCTCCCGGAACAACTTGGGCAGTCCCGTCGATGTTCTTCCAGAGGATCCTTACGGTCCAGTGGTTCTTGTTCAGGTTGTTGTCGACGTACTGGTTGTCCTTGAGCTCAAGCTCCTGCTCGAGAAGGGCCATTTCCGCCCATTTCGCGCCGAAGGTGTAACCCGGAGCAGTCTGGTAGACCCTTACCTTGTAGGTCTTTCCACCGACCGTCTTCTTTACCGTGGTTCCCGGCGAAATCTGGTCCTGCGAAATGACGTTCCCGTTCGCGTCAAGGAAGCTCACTACCGCGGGCTTGACGTTTTCGAGTGTCGAAATGTCGTCTAGCCTCACCTTGAGCTGTCCGTCCTTGGACGACATGGAGTCGCCGACGTTGATGATTCCGTAGACGCTCTCCTTGGCGAGGTTGAGCGTTCCTCCGGCCTTCACTACGTCGCCGTTGTTCATGCCGGTCAATCCTCCGGTGCTCATGTCGGTTATGATCCAGTCGCTTCCGAGGAAGCTGATCTTAACCCTGTGCTTTCCAGAGTAGTCCGCGTTCGCGTTGTTGCACCATGCCCAGTATTTCGGGTTGGTCGTCGACTCGGAAGTGCAGACCGGGATTCCGGCGTGCTTTGCCTCGTCGAACTTCACCTGGTAGACCATGAGCTCAGGGTTGAACTCGATAGCCTTGTCGGCGCTCACGAACTGGTTCGTGCCCTTAATCCATACGTTCTGGATTTCGGTGTAGGTGTTTCCGCTGTTCGGGTCCGTTATGGTCTTGTCCGCAAAGGGCGAGAACTTGGTCTTGTCCACCTTGTACATGGCCGTGTCGCCCTGGTAGACAGATCCGCCTATGCCGTCAGAGAACGGGTTCGCGTCAACGTCAGTCTCCGAGTTGGACAGGAGGTACTGGTCGTCGTTAAGCGCGTTGTTCCTGTTCTGGAGCAGCTTGTCCACGTAGTCTCCGATGAGGCCCGTAAACGCGTGCACTCCAGCGTTGGTGGCTCCCGGAACGGTAACTTCAAGGGTTACCTTCTTGTTGCTCACCGCGCAGGATCCCGTCGCGTTGCCCGTAGCACCGGTGGTGCATGTGGCGTCCGCAGCTGCCGAGGCAGTCAGGGTCTTCTTCGCGAACGAAGCGCTCGCTATCTTCGCAGCTATCGCAGCCGCAACCACTCCGTCGGATGCCGCGGCGTTGCTGCCGAGCACGACCTTGGCTACAGGCTGTCCGTTGTCGTCAACCAGTGCGGAATTCTCATACGTGAGGCCCGCAAAGGCCACCGAGCTGGCCAAAATCGCCGCGCCTGCGACGATTGCGCCAATCTTTTTCAGGTTTACTCCTTTCATGTTTTCACCTCTGGTTTTTAGCCGCCCTTGCATCCGTCCGCAACAGGTTGCTGCGGGGGTGCATATACAGGGGACTCGCGTGCGCGCGGGAAGCGCGCATGCAGAACGATTAACTGGCGGCTGCGCAAGGCCGGGATTCCCGACCGTGCTTTTGTCCCCAAATCCCCAGGGAAAACCCCTAGGGTCCCCTCAGTAAGTTTTCCTACCGGGAGGTTGAGAGTAATCAAAAGACAACGTTTAAAAAGGTTTGGGGTTTATTATAAACAACTGTTTATAAACAGTTGAATGGGGTTCGCTTCCTGTCGGAAAAAATCCGCGACAAACAACGTATTTTATCTCATTCAGCGCTTCTTTGCCGGTTTCGCATACATCTCCCGTATCGTGCCCATCGCCTCGTCCTCTATCCCGAATTTTTGCGCCTTTGACGGCACGATTATGAGGCATTTCCAGTTCAGGCCGCGCTTGTACGCCACCCTCAAACGGCGGTGGCCGTCGAGGACGATGAGCTTCTTTCCCTTCCTCAAGGCAATTGCAGGCGTGGAGTATTCTGGGAGCGCGCCTATTATCTCCCTCATCTTCTCGGCCGCGAGGCCCTCGACCTCTTCTCCTGCATACGTGTATATGACGTCGCCGGTCTCCTTGGGAGTGAGCATCTTCTCCTCCTTGCCGAACTTCACGCCTGGATAGAGGCGCTTGTAGAACTCCAGGATGGTGAAGAAAAGGTGCATCTCCTCGTGCAAAGAAATCAGTCCGTATGGCATGGAGGTTCACTGCTTTGGGTTCTGGGTTCAGGCTGTTCGGGCGTGCGGAACCCGGAACGCGAAACGCGGGGCTGGTTTTGTCCGTAGGGCATGCTTTCCTATACATATTCTCTATTAATAAGATTTGTGGGGTTTCCGGTTCGGGGTTTGGCGTTTCGTTATTAATTTTCCCGCCCAATTAACCTCATGCGCAGCAGGCTGATGTCGCTTTACGCCGAACTGGACCGGAAACTCAGAACCCGGAACTGGAAGGAAGAGTGGCCCGGGGAAACGCCCTACGAGATAGCCGTCGGTGCGATACTCACGCAGAACACGAACTGGGGGAACGCCGAAAAAGCAATCGCGAATTTGAAGAAGGCGGGCGTGCTGGAGGAGAAGGCGATGCTGGGAACCCGCAACGCGAAACTGGAAATGCTCATCCGGCCGTCAGGATTCTACAGGCAGAAGGCCCCGCGGCTCAAGTTCATGACGAGGGCGTGGATGAAAGTGAAGGCAATGGATGCAAGACCCGGATCCTCAGGACGAAGTCCTGGGGAGACAGTCGCCGAAACGTCGGCGACTGGAACCGGAGACGCGAAACTTTCTGGAATGCGCCGCCTCCTTCTGGAAACGCACGGGATAGGGGAGGAGACCGCAGATTCCATCCTCCTCTACGCGCTGGGAAAGCCCGTATTCGTGATTGACGCGTACACGAGGAGGTTCTGCAGGAAATTCCTCGGAAAGGCGTGGAAAAATTACGGCGATTACCAGAAGTTTTTTGAGGCGAATCTGCGCAGGGACGCAAGGCTGTACAAGCGCTACCACGCGCTCATCGTGGAATGGGGCAAGGCCAAGAAAGGCCGGAAGGGGCGCAAATAAACGACGATTGGCGAAATCCCCCCGGTTAGGATTATAAATGGGCGAAACGCAAAACTGGAAACAGGGGACGGCTTGAATTAGGGCAAACTTACAAACTAACGAGAGTGATATTAATGGTCGGAATAGTCGGATACGGGGCGTACGTGCCCTCTTACAGGATAAAAACGGAAGAAATAGCGCGAGTGTGGGGCGAGGACCCGAACAGGATTATCGGCGGGCTCGGGATAAAGGAGAAATCCGTGCCTGCGATTGACGAGGACTCGGCGACTATCGCTGTTGAAATAGCGAGGAACGCGATTGCGCACGGAGCCGTGGACCCCCAGAAAATAGGCGCGATTTACGTCGGAAGCGAAAGCAAGGTCTACGCGGTCAAGCCGAACGCGACGATTGTCGCCGAGGCTATTGGCGCGGGCCCCAAGAACCTCACGGCCGCCGATTTGGAATTCGCGTGCAAGGCCGGGACCGCGGGGGTGCAGATGGTAATGGGTATGGTGAAGTCCGGCATGATTGAATACGGGATGAGCATAGGCTCCGACACCGCGCAGGGAAGGCCGGGAGACGCGCTTGAGTATTCCGCAGGCGCAGGGGGCGCGGGCTACATAATCGGAAAGGACTCCGAGAGCATAGCGATAATAGAGGACACCTATTCGTATACCACGGACACTCCTGATTTCTGGAGAAGGCAGCACGCCGAATATCCGTCCCACGGCGGAAGGTTCACGGGCCCGCCCGCGTACGTGAAGCACGTGACGAATGCCACCAACGGATTGTTTGAGAAGATGGGCAGGACCCAGAACGACTACGATTACGTGGTGCTCCACCAGCCGAACGCGAAGTTCCCGCTGGACGTCGCGAAGAAGATGGGAATCCCCAGGGAGAAGGTGCTTCCGGGGCTTCTCACACCGATAGTGGGAAACACTTATTCAGGGGCGGCGATGCTCGGGCTCGCAAACGTGCTGGACACCGCGAAAGCCGGGGACAGGATACTCGTTACCTCGTTCGGAAGCGGGGCGGGAAGCGACTCGTTCTCCATAAAGGTCACGGACCAGATTGAGAAGAAGCGCGGCCGCATAAGGAAGGTCGCGGACTACATCGCGAACAAGAAATACATAGAGTACGCGATTTACCTCAAGCACAGGAGAAAGCTCAGGATGTAGAGATGGCGAAAACCCCGAACCCGAAACCCGGATCCTCAGGACGAAGTCCTGGGGAGACAGTCGCCGAAACGTCGGCGACTGGAACCCAAAACCGGAAACCCAAGCTGGTGTGCCCCGCATGCCTCAAGGAGGTTGAATACGGGGACTACGCGCAGATGCCCGGCTTCGTAGGCGAGGCCTTCACCGTTACTTCTAATTTCATAGAGTGCCGCGGGTGCGGCTACTACGGGCTCCCCATAACGATTGAGCCTGAAAAGAAGGGCGGCGGAAAGAGAGGGGACAAGGAAAGGAAATAGGGAAAAGGAAAAAATCTGATTCTAGATCAGGTGGATGCCGTAGGCGATAATCATGCCCGCGAACACCAGAGAGACGGTGTTCACGACCTTGATTAGCGCGTTCAGCGCCGGGCCCGCGGTGTCCTTGAACGGGTCGCCCACCGTGTCTCCTACCACGGCAGCCTTGTGGGTGTCGCTTCCCTTTCCTCCGAAGTTGCCCTCCTCCACGTACTTCTTGGCGTTGTCCCACGTGGCGCCGGAGGTGCACATGAGCAGCGCGAGCATGAATCCGCTCGCTATCGTGCCCGCGAGAAGCCCTGCGAGGGCCTGCACTCCGAAGACCATTCCTACTGCTATGGGCGCGAGCACCGCTATTGCGCCCGGAACCATGAGCTCGTTGAGCGCGGCCTGCGTGCTTATGTCCACCGCCCTCGCGTAGTCTGGCCTTCCCTTTCCGTCCATTAAGCCCTTGATTTCCCTGAACTGCCTCCTGACCTCCTCAACTATGAGGAACGCGGCCCTTCCGACCGCGGTCATAAGGAAGCTGGAGAACAGGAACGGCAGGAGGGCGCCAATAAAGAGCCCTATCACCACTCCGGGGGCCATGAGGTTCACGTCCGTTATCTTCGCTTCTGCCGCGAAGGCGGAGAACAGGGCGAGCGCGCCCAGCGCCGCCCCTGCAACCGCGAAACCCTTGGTCGTTGCCTTGGTCGTATTTCCGACCGCGTCCAGCTCGTCGGTAACTTCCCTCACCTTCGGGGGAAGCCCGGACATCTCCGCTATTCCTCCGGCGTTGTCCGTTATCGGGCCGTAGGAGTCAACCGCTATCACTATCCCGCTGAGCGAAATCATCGCCGCGGCCGCTATCGCTATCCCGTAAATGCCCGCGAAGTGGTATGCAATCGCTATTGCGGCCACTATCAGGAGCGTCGGAAGCGCCGTCGCCTCCATGCCCACCGCGAGCCCCTGTATCAGGTTGGTCCCTGCGCCGGTCTTTGCCGCTTTCGCGACGTTCTGCACCGGGCCGAACTCCTTCGCCGTATAATACTCGGTTATTAGGAACACGAGCACCGTGACCGCAAGCCCTGTCGCAGCTGCCGCGTAAAGGTCTGGCGGAAGCGTGACTGCTGCTGCCGCAGCGGTGAGCACCGCCGCAGCCAGTATTCCCTTGTAGAACGCGCCCATGACCTTCTTGTCCTTGGGCAGCTTCACGAGGAGCGAGCCCAACACGCTCGCGAAGCCTCCGAATGCAGCGAGCATCAGGGGCAGGGTCGCGTAAGCGGGCGTTATCGCCGCGCCGAGAAGCATCGCCGCAATCACCGTGACCACGAACGATTCGTATACGTCGGCAGCCATTCCTGCGCAGTCGCCAACGTTGTCGCCCACGTTGTCCGCAATGACCGCGGGGTTGCGCGGGTCGTCCTCCGGTATTCCCTTCTCAATTTTTCCGACGAGGTCAGCTCCCACGTCGGCCGCCTTTGTGTAAATCCCGCCTCCGACCCTCGCGAACAGCGAAATGAGCGAGGCTCCGAAACCGAACCCAATCATCGGGCCGAGGTTCCCGAAAAACATGTAGAGCGCGCTGAGCGCTATGAGCCCGAGGCCCACTAGCGACATTCCGGTGACCGCGCCGCCTTTGAAGGCGAGGTCAAGCGCTGACGCGAGGCCGCTTTTCGCGGCTTCCGCGACGCGGACGTTGGCGCGCACCGAGACCATCATTCCGACGTAACCTGCGAGCGCGGAGCTCACGACGCCGATAACGAACGCGAGGCCGGTCTGCCAGTTGATGAAATAGCCTATCACGACTGCAAGCACGACCGCGACCGGCGCGAGCGTCTTGTACTGCCTGTTCAGGAACGCGTTCGCGCCCTCCTGCACCGCCCTTGAGATGTCCTGCATCTTTTCCGTGCCCGCCGGCGCCTTCACTACCGAAAGCGCGAGGTAGGCCGCGTATGCCAGGACCGCTATGCCGGCTCCCAGCGCGAATACTACAGCATCAACCATCATAACACCTCTGAATGTGACTTTGACAAATCAGACTGGGAATTGGTTAGAAAAAGAAAGTTTAAAAAGATTTGGTCTGGGCTCCGGCGGAACGCTGGACCAATCGCCACGACTGGAAACGCGGAACCCGAAACCCGCAACCGGAAACCTGACGGCTATCCGTACATCGTCTCCGGGGGGTGCGCGCCCCCAATTATCCTCACACCCCCTGCGGGTGCGGGCGCCGGGACCACGGGCTCCTGCAGCTTCCCGAACTTCTCCTCGTATTCGGCGAGGCTGCGGTTGAGCCATGAAATGAGGTGCTTGAGCGTCTGCGGGGTTACCACCACCTTGACCTTGTGCGAAATCTCCACGACCTGGTCCTTGCCCTCGGCGAGGGTTTCAAGCTTCCTGTTCGGCGAATAGAATATCATGTGGAAGCCGCCCTGCGAGTCGAAGCCGCCCAAGGCGCCGGTCGCGTAAACCTCCATGTACTTCGGGTCCCGCACGTGCTCGAGCCTCGCAACGTTCCGACCATCCTTTTTCGCCATGAGAATCACCGTGGAAAGTAGCGAAGGCAAGGCAAATAAACGTTGCTAGGGGCAACGGACCACGAGCGGTATGGGCGAGCTCTGCACGTTGCCGCCTATCTGGCCTATTGAATAGTATATCCGCACGTCCCTGAAGCTTAGCAGCAGGGCGCTTCATGAAGATATCTGGTTGATGAAGCTGACCATGTCCTTGTTCTCCTCCTTTTCGTAGTCTATTATGAGCAGCTTGTTGACCTTCTTCATGTACGCTACGAGCATGTGCAGGAATTTTTTCACGCTCGCGGGCTCCACGTAGCTTTCCAGCCCGCTCACCGAGTCGAAAAGCAAAAAGCTTATCCGCTCGTTGTCCAGCAGCTCGGTAATCACAACCGAGAGCTCGGTGAGGTCCGCGGGGTCGTGCAGGCAGAAGACGTTGTCCTCGTTCCTGGAGTCGCCCTTGCCCATATCCAGGAAAAAGATGGACGAG